>CAKZUV010000202.1 GCA_937921555.1 uncultured Saprospiraceae bacterium | reverse complement strand
ACCTTGTTTGGATCAATCGTTTTATTTTTGATGCCCTCCAGGAGATCGTAAGCATGAATAATTTTATAACCCGCAGCTTTTAAAGCAATTTCTGTTTTGGGATTCCGGTCGTAAGTCAGCGCCACGCCCGGTTTGATGGCTACCATATTACAACCATCCGTCCACTGTTCGCGGTCCTGAAAAGGCGATTCTCCGTTGCCCACCGGAATAAATTCCATTTCAGGGTTGATCTCTCCGTGGAAAAAATCCATGACCGAGAGATAAACAGATTGCTTTCCGGTGTGATGATGCACGATGACATTAGAGCCGAGACCATCCATGATGATGGGTTTGAAAGCAACGATATGCTTTTTGCTGATCTGTGTAAAAATAGTATCAATATGCATGTACGAACGATCCGCCGGGATATTAATCTGTACCACATTTTTGATTACCTTCTTTTCAAATAAAACATTTTTAAGCGATTCAATTGCGTGGGCATTGGTACGTTCACTGCAACCGATCAGCAGATAATCTTTGTTGATAATCATAATATCTCCGCCTTCGATGGACACCGTTTCTCCTTTTTTGGAGGGGGGGAAATCATCTACGGTATTTAAGTTAATCACCTTTCCTTCGATCCGTAATTCCCGGAACATCGGATGTGCCCAGCAGACAAAACGGGTGATAAAATTCTCCCGGTAACGGGCCGCTTTTTTGGCTTTGGTAATAATCACGTGGTCGTTAATCGTAACGGCAATATCTCTGGTAAAAATAAAATTGGGGATGGGATCGAAGATAATGTGATCATCTTTTTCGTAATAACCAGTTACCAGCACCGAGGCCAGTTCTTCGTCGGACAAGCCGTGAAAAAACGTTTGGTAAGAAGCGGGTAACTCTTCGTAGTCAATGACCAGATCAATCATTTCTGCCTTGGCCCCTTTGCTCGCCTTGAGCGCTTCGACCAGCAAATCCTGGATTTCGAGGACATTTTCTTTACCCATAAAAGCCTGTAAAACCTGGGTGAAAATTTCGTGTTCCTTTTGCATGGTAGGCAGGTGAACGATATCATCGAAGAGCAGTTCTTCGGCGTCTTTTGGTGAAATACGGGCGATTCCCGCGTCGGGACGGTGCACCATCACTCGTTTCAGTACTCCGATTTCGGAGGACACATTTATTTTTTGGTTAGAACTCATAAGCGCAAAGAAAAGGATTTTTGTGGTTTTGAGGGAATTTTTATTACTTTACGGATCAATTTGGGGAAAGGTTTGAGGAATGGCGATTATATAAATTAAGGAATGGCAAATAAATAAGTGCAGATTCTAGGCGAACTATTTTTGCCTCAATCAAAGAAGCAAAATGGGAGTTATGCTGTGTATAATGACCATTTTGTTGAGGCAGAGTGATGCAAAAAGAGGAAGTATAGAATCGTACTTTATTTATTTAACATTCCTAAGTTTCCTGAGAACTAATAATCGGTATAAAATGTTTTTCTTTTATAATTAATTAGCACATGTTTGACAAAATTAAAAAACTCTTCGTCGTCGAAGACGATGATCCTTTGAAAAAAGCGCTGGAGCAAAAATCACAGGAAGAAGCGGATGCTACGGTCCCCGTTCCGGAAATAGTACCCAATCGACCTGCTTCAAAGGCTTCCCCGTCTCAAAATTCAACCTCCAGTGCGCCCACTCCAAAGCCAACTGGTGGTAAGGTGACCGATAAGTTTATGAATATTTTGCTGGGAGCCATGGATAAGAACAATCTGGATGGCTTTGATTATCTGGAATATAAGCAATCTCTGCAGTCCCTTCAGAATATGGACATGGACGAATCCACCCGGTATCAGTCCGCCTTTGCTATGGCAAAAACAATGGGTGCCACTCCGGCAAATTTACTGGAAACCGCCAACCATTATTTGACAATTTTAAAATCGGAAGAACAAAAGTTCGGCCAGGCACTCGTCAATCAAAAGGACAAACAAATCGGTGATCGTCGTCAAAGAATGGAAAAACTGGACCAAACCGTGGCCCAGAAGCGTAAGCAAATCGAGCAGTTGAACAAAGAAATTGAGCAACACATACAGGAAAGTGCCAAAATTAAAGACCAGATAACGGACGCTACGGTCAAGGTTGAAAACACAAAAAATAATTTTGTAGTGACTTACCAATTACTGACTGGTCAAATAGAGGAAGATATTCGCAAAATGCAGACCTATTTAAAATAAAGTCTAATAAATAACTTAATTATTAAACTTCAATTTAACTGGCTTGTTTTACCAATAGTATGTAAAACAAAGCATCAAATAAGATAGCTAGCCTGAATGAATATTCAATATTTCAAGCGCGGTTTTTTTATGTTATTTTTGCAAAAAAGAAATTACTAAGATATATGGCACAGCCAAAACCAAAATCATTCTGGAAAAGACCTGAAGGCGTAACGGGCGCCATCTTTCTGGGAGCCGCCGTCATCGGAACGGTCGCGCTTGTCACCACCTTTGCTTCCGTAATCATACCCTTCTTAACTTCCGTGCTGGGAATGGTTATTTCTCTTTCTGTACTGGCAGTGATCATCTTTATGGCGCTGGACCCGAAAACGCGGGCGGTGACAGGATATATGTACAAAAGTGTCATGCGCTGGATTACCGGATTGTTCGTTCAGATTGATCCTATCGGTATCCTGAAATCCTACGTGGAAGACCTTCAGGAGAACCTTCGCAAAATGAGCCGCCAGATTTCACAGTTGAGAGGCGAGATGCACAAGATGCAGGAGATGATTCATAATAATAAAAGAATGATCGAAAGCAATCTTAATCTGGCCAGCAAGGCGAGAGATAAGGATAAAAAGAACATCATGATCCTTAAATCCCGGAAAGCAGCTCGGGCCAAGGAATCCAATATGCGGCTGGAAGATTTGTACAAAAAGATGGAAGTACTATACCGGGTACTCAACAAAATGTACGAGAACTCCGAAATCCTCATGGAGGATATCAAGGATCAGGTGGAAATGAAAGAACAGGAACGGATCGCCATCCACGCCAGTCACTCCGCCATGAAGTCGGCCATGAATATCATTCAGGGAGATGCTGACAAACGTTATATGTTTGATATGGCACTCGAAGCCATCGCAGATGACGTAAGTCTGAAAGTAGGTGAAATGGAACGCTTCATGGATATGTCTTCCAGCTTTATGCAATCGGTAGATTTGAAAAACGGGGTCTTCGAAGAAGAAGGACTCAAGATGCTGGAAAAATGGGAAAGCGAAGGAACTTCCCTTATTCTGGGTTCTGAAAAAGATACCCTCATTCTCGAATCAGAGGATGGAGAAATGCTGGACCTGAACGAACCCATTGCCCGTCCTCAGAGAGCAGAAAACGATACCAATCAGTACGATAGCTTTTTTGACTAAACAGAATTTAAGCGTTTCAACACTTCAACCAGCGAAATGCTTCAACAATCATAGACAGGAATCTACTTAATTCACTAACAAACAAGAACAATGGCTCGACGATTAACTACCTTTTCAAAATTTTTAATTACCCTCCTGATTATTGGTGCCATCGCATTTATCGGACGGTATTTTTTAACTCAAACAGATGCGGGCAGAGGACTGGCCGAAAAAGCCGGTGTGGAAAACGTGGACAATGGAAGTTCTGGCAGCAATGCCAGTTCCGGTAACAATTCAAATACAAATACCAGTTCCGGTAATACGAACAGCGGTAGCACCGACGATGTGATCCGTATCGGAGTCGTAACCTGGGGTGGATACGCCGGAGGACAATACTTCAACGAAGGCTTTGAAGCTTCTAAAAATTCCCGGTTTTACAAAGACTACGGTTTTCAGGTAGAATTTAAAGTGCTGGACGATTTTGAGGCCAGCCGAAATGCTTTCCGTGCCGGTGAAGTAGATTTACTCTGGGCAACGATTGATGCTTTTCCGACCGAAGTAGGCGCACTATCTGCCGTTGATCCGGTCATCGTTTTTCAGGCCGACTGGTCGCGGGGTGGAGATGCAATTATTGCACAACGGGGTATTACGAGAGTTTCTGATCTCAAAGGAAAGGATATCGCCGTAGCCGAATTAACGCCTTCTCACTCTTTCTTAATCTGGTTGCTGGAAGCAGGTGGATTGTCAATCAACGACGTAACGATCAAGCCACAGGCTTCTGCGGTAGACGCGGCGGAAGTATTCAAGAGTGGACGTGTGGACGCAGCGGTAGTCTGGAGTCCGGACGATATCCTGGCGACCAAAGCAGTTCCTGGTTCCAGAATTCTGGAGAGTACAAGAAGTGCGGCTTATATCATCGCCGATGTCTTTATGGCCAAGCGGGGATGGGCAGATGCTAATCAGGATCGCCTGCAGAAATTATACGAAGGCTGGATGCGTGGAGCCGCTGAAATCAACAGCAATTCCAGCAGCCGTCAGAAAGCAGCAGAGATTCTATCCCGTGAATTTACCGAACGGGGAACGTCTCTGAATCCATCGGAAGCAGCCGAAATGATTGGCAACGTTCGCCTGGTAACGCACGGTGACAACAAAAACTTTTTCAGCCTGAATAACGATTATAAAGGGGTCAGTGGAAATTCACTTTATTCCACGATGGCTAACAAATATGGGGATCTTGGATTCGTAGAAGGACGGGTTCCGGCGTGGAGACAAATTGCTTATCCTAAACTGGTCGTTAACACTAATCTGACCAGCCCTGCTGATTTTCCTGAAAAAGGAAAGACCTACGCCAAGCCTACCGCAGCTGACGAAAAGAAAGAAGCACTGGCGACTAAAGAGTTGAGTATCAGTTTCCGGACCGGAGAATTTCAACTGGATGGAAACGCCAAAACCCTGATCGACCGGGAATTTGTGGAAATTGCGAAAGTCTTTAATTCCCGTATCCGAATCGAAGGAAACACCGATAACACGGGTAGCGCAGCGAGTAACCAGCGATTGTCAGAAAAAAGAGCACAGGCCGTTGCCGATTATTTGATTAAAACTCACGGTATGAATCCGGACCGTTTTATCGTCATCGGAAATGGTCAGAGCCAGCCGGTAGCAGACAACGGAACCGAAGAGGGGAGAGCGAAAAACCGACGAACGGACTTTGAGTTGTTGACGGATTAGTATTGTTTAACTGTTTATTTGTTTAATCGTTTAGTTGATAAAAATTTAAACGATTAAACAAATAAACGATTAAACCACAAAACAAATAAACCACCAATTGGCTTCCTACTTTTCAACCCCCTTATCAAATATTGAATGAATTTCTTCAAACTTCGTGGTACTCTTACCCGGTCACAGGACTTACTCCTGAGTATTTTGGGATTGTTTATTTTTATTGGAATCTGGTGGCTGGCCGCCGAATCCTTTTCTACCCAAAGACCGATCATCGAAGGTTTTAATAATCGGTTACCCTCTTCGCTCAATCTGGATCCGGACGGTCCTCAGATTAATCAGGACAGCCTGGCCCGGGCGCTTGCCTATCAGGATAGTCTGGCCTTTGCGAATGCCACCGAATTCGAAAAAGTATATCCCGTTCTGCCACCACCGCCCGCAGTTTTAAAATCTTACCCGGAACTTTTCACCAAAGATAATTTACCAGTGGAAGCGCTGCGTTCCGTCTGGTTAAACGTACAAGGATATTTCTGGGCTATTTTTATTTCGCTGGTGCTTGGTTTTATCATTGGATTGTATCCGCTTTTCCGGGGATTGTTTAGTAAGCAAACCAATGCGCTGCGTTATCTTCCGCTGACCGCACTGACGGGTGTATTTATCTTGTGGTTTGGAATTGAGGATGAAATGAAAATCGCTTTTCTGGCTTTTGGAATTATCGTTTATCTGTTGCCCGTGGTCGTACAACGGATCGACGAAGTGGAAGATGTATATTTAAAAACAGTTTTTACCTTAGGTGCCACCGACTGGCAGACCATCCGTTCGGTGTATATCCCGGCGGTGATGTCTAAGTTGATGGATGATATCAGAGTACTGACCGCCATCTCGTGGACGTATATCATCATCGCAGAATTACTGAATCGGGCGGGCGGAATTGGTTCCCTGATTTTTATAAAAGCCCGGCAGGGACAACTGGAAAAAGTATTTGCCATTCTTTTTATTATCATACTCATTGGCTTTATTCAGGATCGGATTTTCATGTTTATTGACCGGAGATTGTTCCCACATAAATATGTCAAAACCGCTGCGGCGGGCTACAAAGAAAGCCAGTTTGGCATTTTTGCCGTACTTGGCATTACTTTGTTTGGTTTGATATTGAGCGCTGTTTTTTCCGGATTTGGAACAACTTTATGGTGGGCCGTCGGATTAATTGTTATGGCCGGATTACTTTTTATCGGCCTGGGTGAATTTAAAATACTGACCTCCGGTAAGGGAGAAGCTTGATGGGGCAAGGTGCTGCGTGCGTTGAGCCTGACTTCCTTCGTCGGCAGGCAGGTCACTTCGCTTGTTGAATGCGCTCCGCATGTTGAGGATTTAAAAAGATAGTTTAGACAAACCCACGGGAATTTAATGAATACATTCAGTTTTTAAAATAAAATATACAGAATAGATAGAACGCTTCGATGCGCGTAGCGTAACTCAACCGCGCAGTATTTCAACCGCAAATCGCCTCAATAATAAAACATCATGATAAAATTTCCCGACACCAACCTTGATAATATCGTCGAACTACGTGGCATTGACCAATCCTACGACGGAGGTAAATCCTATATTATCAAAGACCTGGATTTTCTGGTAGAGAACAAACCGGACAGGGGACAGTTTGTCTGTATTTTAGGAATGTCAGGTAGTGGAAAATCAACTTTACTTCGTTACATCGCCGGATTACAGGAACCCACTGCGGCCGACAAATTATTGGTTAATCAAAAACCACTGAGCAAAGACAATCGTGTCAGTATGGTTTTTCAACAATACTCCTCCTTGCCCTGGATGTCGGTGTTGGATAACGTAGGGCTGGCCCTGAAATTTAAAGGAATTGATAAAAAAGAGCGCGACGAAAAAGCCATGGAAATGATCGAAATCATGGGCCTCGCCGGACACGAACACAAGTACGCACAGTATCCGACGCTCTCCGGTGGACAGTTACAACGCGTCGCCATCGGTCGTAGCCTCCTCGCTAATTCGAATATTTTGCTGATGGACGAACCCTTTGGTGCCCTGGATGTCAAAACCCGTTTACAGATGCAGGATCTGGTATTGGGTATTTTTGAAAAATTGCATCCGACGATCATCTTTGTGACCCATGATATTTCCGAAGCCGTTTATCTGGCTGATGATATTTATATTTTAAAATCCGCTCCCTCGCATTTTGTGGAACACATCCACGTGGACCTGCCCCTACACCGGGACCGGAATACCAAGCGTGATCCGAGATTCATTGAACTGGTTCACGAAGTAGAAGACCGGATGGTGGCGGTGGCTGAGTTATAAAATTTCTCCGTTGATTTTTTCCTTACGGAACAGCAAATCTGAAATAGATCAGTAATATTTTTTCCTGAATGCTGCCTTTTGTCGCAGATATTCCTCGTGGTCTTTGGCCTTAAACCAGTATTTTTTGAATACGGCTGCAGCTTTTGCTTTTTCGTTGGTCAAAGCATCCGGCGCCTGTGGCAAAATCTCATTTCCCTTGTTTTTGCTGCCCGCAGAATAAGGATAAGCCTTTCCCTCCGTCGCATCATCCGCACTTTCTTTGTACTTTCTTCCGTTCGCGTGGTTAGCGTAACGACGGGCACGGGTAAAGCCCATCTGCAGATATTTACGGGCCATGTCGGCACCCACAAAATCTTCCTGCCGGAGATACTCCTCGAAAAGCGCGTAGATTTTTAGCGCGGACTTTTCGGCAATTTCCTGATTTTTAAATCGCCAGTATGGAAGGATTTCTGACTTGTATGGTTGTACCAGTAAGACACCCTGCTCGCCACGACCAACACGGTATAGCTCCGGGTTTTTACGGAAATCAGTTTTTTCAAAATCCAGATCGTAGGGAAAAGCATTTTTGGACATAGACGTTTTATGAGAAAACGACCAAACTTAACGCATGTTCAATGCTCCCGTCCGGATATGCTCAGGGCATCAATACCAATAACAAAAACTCTTCCGCCGTCAGATTGGCCAGACAAGTAAGTCCCGTTCTTAGATCTGTCATGGTCCGCTGAATATCGAAAATCCGGAGGACGCTGACCTGATCGCGCTTGCGAATCAATTTGCCTTGACCATCGGTCAGGGTGGTCAGCACCGGAATCGGATTGCGGTGAGATTGGTAAAACAACGTATAGCCATTTTCCGTAGATAATAGTTCAGATAGTCCGTATCCGGAAACTTTAATCAGTTGTTGCTCTTTATCCACTTCCGTCGTCAAATCCAGAAAGTCGAAAAGCGATTTATACAGCTTCAGGAGAAACTCGATCTCTGCTTTTCCCATTTGGTTGATACAGGATTTAAATTTGACAGTTACCGTCTCCGTTTCTCCCCATAAAAATGGCTGACTTGATTTTTTAATCCAGAATACCTGGAGCCACGCCGAAAGAAAATCAGTAGCCGTAGCGTCAAACTTAGTCGTACCGTACCGGTAGTTTTCGGTAATCTCGGATAGACTTTCCTGATCAAATAATTGTTCTTCGATCTTAACGGATGCTTCCATTTTTGGCAGAATGGCAGATTTAAAACGGAAGGACTGCCGCTGATTTTTAATATAATGGCCACTACCATATCCGAGACTCAGACTGGTTAATTCTTCTTTTAGAGCAATTAAATTATTTTTAAAATTATAATATTGCCAATTTAGCTGTTCTTCCGTTTGTGTGCCCGTAATCATAATCGGACCGTCATTTTCGGGAGCGGATTCTTCCAGGTGATAAATCTTTTTTTCAATGGTCTTCAGTTGTTGAAGTTGCTTCCGGAAAAAACCTTTACCCTGCTCATCTGACGGCAATTCGGGCAGATTGTTTTTATCAGAGATCGAAGCGAAGCGCAATTGTTGAATATTCGGAACCAGCTGATTATTAACTTCGTCAATGTCTATACTGAACAAAATTGGTAAATCTTCCTGAGTTTTTATGAGTTGTTCAGCGGACAACATGGTCAGGTCTCTTTCAATCTGACGCTTCAAAGCCCGGCCACCCATTTTTTCGTCAAAGCCCCGGCGGGCTACCCAGGCCAGTGCTTCCTGCGAAATATCCAGAATAGTAGTTCTGCGTACAAAACCGTCCCGGCTCAGCAGTTCCTTTATTTGTAAACGGGCAATATTCAAAATATGATCAAAAGAGAGCGGCTGAAAGATGACCACCTGATCAATCCGGTTGATAAACTCAGGCCGGAATTTTTTTCTCAGCGCCGTTTGATAGATTGCACTATCCGTACTACTGTTCTTTTCAAATCCTAATTGTCTGGAAATATCCCGGGCTCCAACGTTGGACGTCATGATGATAATCATATTGGTAAAATCGACCGTCTTTCCCAGACTATCGGTTAACCGTCCATCGTCCAGTACCTGCAAAAGCAGATTGTGCACGCTCGAATGCGCCTTTTCGATTTCGTCGAGTAACAGAATACCAAATGGCGTATAACGCACTTTTCCGGTCAGTTGTCCTTCGGGCTGATAATACGTGCCGATCAGGCGGTCCACCGCATCCGCTTCCACGTACTCATTCATATCAAAACGCAATAAGCCTTCTTCGCTGCCAGTCAGATATTTGGCCAGCACTTTTGCGGCCTGGGTTTTTCCTACGCCGGTAGGACCAATCAGCATAAAGGAGCTGACCGGTCGCCGGGGGTTATTTAGCTTGGCTTTCAGCTGATGAATCGTATCGGCCAGGGCAGTGACGGCGGCTGGTTGTCCCACCAGTTCCTGACTAATAAAATTTTCGATTTCATGAGGTTCCAGGGTTTGCGATTCGTCAAAAATCTGCTGGTTTAAACCACTGAACTCTTCGAAGTTTTCCCTTACTTCCGGTAAATCAATAAACTGATTCCGGTAACGGGCCGCCAGTTGATTCATGATGCGCATGACGCTGCCGGGTAGTGCTTTTTGTTGCATAAAATTACGCTGCAACGTAAATAACTGGTCAATAGCTGCGATGGAAAATTGACAATGATGGGCATCTTCCAGTTGAGAGCGCTGTTCGATCACCGCTTTGACGGCCGTTTTATAATCAAATTCCGGTAACCGGGTGATTTGAAATAAGTTGGCAAAACGCTGATTTTTTTCCTGAACGATTTGCCATTCTTCCGGCGTTGCCAGAATGATCACTCCGATCATCCGCTTTTCCAGATAGGGGAGTAAGACATTGTTGAGGGTAAATTTATTCTGGGCACTCTGACCGATCCGCAGCATGGCGATTGGATTATCAAATAACAAATGATCCGTGGTCGTCAGTTTTGCGTTTCTTTTCTTTAAACGTTGCTGCGCGTACTGAATAATGGCCTCGAATCTTTTTTGCCACCAGCCTACCACACTCATACCCGCTATAATTCGGTTTGGATTAATTTGCCAGAGTGTCTGCGTAAAATCTTTAGGATCGATTTCCCGCTCCAAGTAACGAAACAGTACCTCCTGAATTAAGGTGTTTTTTCCGACTCCTCTTCTTCCAATGATGACCAGCGGCGTCCGGTTACCCCGGAAAATTTGGTGAACCAGCTGATCTATAATTTCATTCCGCTGATAGGCGCGGCTCAGTTCCCACGGATACCGGTCGTTCAGGTTTTCACCAACTGCGTAAATCTCCCTTTGCCCTTCGAAATCACTGCTCGGGATCATACTCGAAAACAAAGAACTGAAATCCTGACTTTCGAAAGAAAACTTTTCTGAAGCGATGGAAAGATTCATCTCCAGTGGATGGATAAAACTTCCTTTGGGGGTTGTGAAAACGGAAATATCAAAAACTTCCCGGCTATCAAGTGATTTTTTATAGACTTTTACCAGGTGGGCAATCGCTTCAGCTACCTGAGTTTCGAGGGGAATTCCGTGGGATGCAATAAATTGGTATTGATCAAAAGCCGGTAAACAGACAAAGGTCATTCCCTGTAACCGGTAACTGAAATAATAAAAATTGCCATCCATCGTAGCCCTTCCTACCGGAATTCGGAGTGAGACTAATTTTCCTTTTCCTTCGGGATTAAAAATGGTCCACAGCAGGGGATCACAGGTGGTACGGTTGAATCTGAAGGGTTTCAGACTCTCTTTTATACGCCGTTTTACCTTACGTAAACCCTCGTCAAACCGGTCTGCTACCACTTCGGGATGACCGTAAAAAAGGGGTTTTAACCGATACTTTTTGTCGGTGGGCTGAACAAGTATTTGAATGGTGGATTTAACAATCGGCATACGGCGAAATTACAAAATCTGAAGTAATTTTCTTAGTTCCCCGACAATTTTGACTTTTTTGTCAAATTATATCTCTGATTGCGGATATATATGGCAAATTTAGGTCAGCTCTTACCCTAAAAAATTGCCAAGTTGCGCTTTTTTTGATATGTTTATGTCCAATAAAAATTTTTATGGCCGAATCTTATAAACATCCCGAAGTTAAAAATTACAAATTCCGAGAGTTGAAGGTCTATTCTTCGACGGAATGGCTGGCTGACAACAAGAAGAAATACCGTCAGGTTTTTGACCGGTATGAGACAACTTATATATACGCTGAACTTTCTTTTTTTAATAAAAATTTTGATAAAGAAGACTGGGAAATCAACGTCGAATTGCGTTGTTATAAACTCAAAAAAGGCAGAGAAGAAATCTGCCGGCTTCCTTTTGAAAACCGAAAGGTGAGCAAATATGATAACGTGGTTTTTATCCGGGAAGGCTGGGGCAATAAAAGTGAAGGCCAGTTCTGGAAAAAAGGTACCTACTACTGGGAAGCCTGGATCGAAGGGGAGAAAGTGGCTACCAAATATTTTTACGTGGAAGATGCGGGCAAATTTTCCATCGGCGAACCCAATCCTTATCTGGGCGTGAAATCCATTCGGCTTTACGAGGGGCCTTACGATGACCTGAGCGAGGACGACCGCAATTATTTCCGTGGATTCAGCAGCGAAGAAACCCGCTATATTTACGTCGAACTGATTCTGGAAAACCTCCACAACTCTAAAAGCTGGCAGTGTGAATTATTTACCAAATTTTATAACGATGCCCGCGAATTAAAAGGACAGGTCATCCGACTGCAAAGGATTGAACGTAAAGATGAAATTATAAAAATTACGGCCGGTTGGGGATCAAATGTCAAAGGCTCCTGGCGGGTCGATAATTACGCGGCCGAAGTGGTGTTTATGGACCGGCTACTGGCCGTTATTCCTTTTGAAGTAGGCGAACATTTCGAAGAAGGACTGGCACCCGTCATGCTGCCACACCAAAATAAACCGGTCATCTTTACCCCGGATCTTGATCCTTCCAAAACGTTCGAGGATGTGATGTTCAAAATGGACAACCTGATCGGATTGACAGAGGTAAAAAAGAATGTCCGTGATCATGCGAAATACATCAGTTTTTTACAACTAAGAAAAGAAAAAGGCTTCGAAGAAAAAGAAGAAATCAACGTTCACTCGGTCTTTATCGGAAATCCAGGAACGGGAAAAACCACCGTGGCTTCTATGATGGGCAAGCTGTACCAGAAAATGGGATTGCTGTCCAAAGGACACGTTCACGAAGTGGACCGGGTAGATCTGGTGGGAGAATATATCGGACAAACGGCTCCAAAAGTAAAGGAAGCCATCGAAAAAGCGAGAGGCGGGGTTCTATTTATCGACGAAGCTTACGCTCTGGCGCGTTCCAACGATGACAGCAAAGATTTTGGTCGGGAAGTGATCGAAATTCTCGTAAAGGAAATGTCCAACGGCGTAGGAGATATGGCGGTCATTGTGGCGGGTTATCCCAAAGAGATGAAGCATTTTCTCGATTCCAATCCAGGACTTAAATCAAGATTTAAACTGTTTTTCTCCTTCGCGGATTATCTCCCGCAGGAGTTGTCACAAATTGCGCGGTTTGCTTGTCTGGAGAAATCGGTGATCCTGTCCGATCAGGCCGGAAAATTAATTGACGATATTATTATCAATGCCTTCCGGGATCGTGACCGCTCTTTTGGTAATGCCCGTTTTGTCTTTGATTTGATTGAAAAAGCAAAAATAAATCTGGGATTGCGGGTGATGTCTTCCGAAAATCCCAAGCAACTGGAAAAAGAGGCACTCTCCATCGTGCAGTACGAAGATGTCAAAGAACTGCGCTTTAAGCCGGTGGTGGAATTACCAAAAATCCCAATCGACGAAGCGCTGCTGGACGAAGCGATGCAGGAGCTACAGGAATTAATTGGAATGACCAAGGTAAAAGAACAGATTACAGAGATGGTTACCCTGGTGCGTTATTTCCAGGAATCGGGCAAAGATGTATTGAATAATTTTTCTTTGCACACCGTTTTTATTGGAAATCCCGGAACGGGAAAAACCACCGTTGCACGTATTCTGACAACCATTTATAAGGCCCTCGGAATCCTGGAAAGAGGTCACATGATCGAAACGGACCGGCAAGGGCTGGTAGCCGGATTTGTAGGACAGACGGCCATAAAAACCGCAGAAAAAATCGACGAAGCCCTTGGAGGGGTTTTATTTATTGACGAAGCTTACGCGCTTTCTCAGCGGGCCGGTGGTGCGCACGGCGATTTTGGAAGTGAGGCCATTCAGACTTTGCTGAAAAGAATGGAAGATCACCGTGGAAAATTCTTCATCTTCGTTGCGGGCTATCCCGACAATATGGAGCGGTTTTTAAAGGCCAATCCCGGACTTAATTCCCGGTTTGACAAAGTACTGAAATTTGAGGATTACGAACCTTCAGAACTGATGGAAATCGGACGGCAAATGCTGGCTGAAAAAGGCATTACGGCTACGACCGACGCGGCGGATCATCTGGAAAATTATTTCAAATTTGTTTACGATTACCGGGACAAATATTTCGGAAACGCCCGAACGGTCCGGAGTATTATTCTCGAAGCAATCAAAAATCAAAACCTCCGGCTCGCAGCCAATCAGTCGAAAGGTGGTCAGAAAACAGATCCGAACGTACTGACGCTGGCAGACGTTGCTAACTTCCGGACGGATAAAAGCGGTTTTGTTTTTAATCGCAAAACTATTGGATTCGGGAAGAAAAACCGCAAATAGCGGAGCAGTATAAGTTCAGATCGTATATTTTATTTATTTAGCATTCCTTAAATCGCAACACTTATTAAAAAAAGAGCGCAAATTATTATCTTGTGCTCTGTTATTCCCTCTTCTGTGCTGGTGTTTTTATAATTATAGAAACGTCAATAAGTACTGAATCGGGATCAACCATTCCTAAAACTACCGATTTTATTGTGAGAAAACCGCACGGTACCTGCCTTAAACGGGGTTGATACCAATGGGGTTGGCGTGTATTTTGCAAATGAAATACAATACCGTATATCATGGCTTTGGCCGTAGACGATATGCTGAGTTGTTATTTGCGGAGCATACCCCCTTGTCCCAATAACCGATTAAGAGCATGTTCAAATTTCTATTGCCTGATAACCAACGCTTTGTGAACCTGACTTCCTAAAAAAGAACTCATTTAGCTCGCTAAACTCATTATTTTTTAGTTCCTCAGAACCACATATCATTGATTATCATTCTAAAATAAATTTTAAACAAGCTCTAAGTAAGGAACCTTTAGCACCCGGTATCATTTTCTGGTCTGCCGCAGAGACGTTTGCGAAAAAATTAAGGTTTGCTCTCCTTGGGGATCGCGTCCTGCGGTCCGGTCTGGATGGCCACTGCTTTGCCTCTTCTCAAAG
>CAKZUV010000201.1 GCA_937921555.1 uncultured Saprospiraceae bacterium | reverse complement strand
CGCGGCCGCCCTTCCGCTTTCGCGGTTCCCTCATTGATGTACTGTTGTACATCACCCTGCGGGGTCATTCGGTCATTTCACAAATTTTTCGGCACCGTAGCTTTGGCTACATGAGCTAATGACAATTAGTGAACCCGAAGGAAACGGATGCAAATTTGCTTCGTCTTGACAATCAAGCACTTACCCTCACCTTTTGTGAACATTCTTAAACAGCTTCAATGAAAAAACCCGAAAAAGATAAAAAATCAGTGTTTTGTAACGCAAGAATTTATCTAAATAACGGGATCAGGAATAAAAATTTACAGTTTGGCCCCTAATTCGCAGTGTTTTTGAAATATACCTTTGTTATAGGACTATATACACGTGAAATATACCAAAACGAAACATTGAAACAGTCCGGTTAACTTTTTTTTAAACGCTACTATTCAAAATGCACAGCAACTTAATGTATGGTGCACGAAGGAATGATACGATTAAGTTAACTGAACAAGTTCGTTTAATTTATTTTATCAACATTTCTAAGCACAAAGACGACCAATGAAATCCCACTTTTTCAGGATATTCTACCTTATCATTTACGCTTTTATACTGACAGCTATTCCGCTAAACGGTCAGATTAATAAAGATATTCGTTTCACTACCATTAATAATACCAACGGTCTGCCGGGTAATACGATTACCGCTATTACCAAGGACGACCTGGGCTTTATATGGATTGGAACCAGTGATGGATTGTGCCGGTACGAAGGACAAAATACTGTAAAAGTCTACCGGGCGAACCAACCAGAAATAGAAGGAGGACTGGAAAACAGCAACATCCGTTCTTTATTTTTAGATAGTAAAAAAAATCTGTGGATCGGTACCCGACTAGGTGGATTGACCAAATTTCATCAGCCGAGCGCCACGTGGAAAACTTACCGTAACGATCCGAATAATCCACAAACGATCAGTAATGATGAAATACTGGTCATCAACGAAGATGAAAAGGGCAGAATATGGGTAGGAACGGAAGATGGGTTGAATGTTCTTGATCCTGAGACGGAAATTTTCACCTCCTTCAAATCAGACAAAAATAATCCAGACGCAATCCGGGGAAAAGCAGTACTAAGTATTTGTATTGACAACCAGCAGAATATCTGGGCAGGAACGTGGGATGGCGGGATAAATCTACTGACGATGCCCAAAGGTGATGACTTTTCGAAAGTCCGGTTCAGACATTTTTATCCTTCCGAAGACGACGGTTCCAAAAATGTCTGGAAAATCTACCAGGATCGTCAGAATCATTACTGGATCGGTACACGAGGTTCCGGATTGTTTCTGATGAATGTACCCGAGGGGCTGGCCAAACAAACCCCGAGTAAAGAAATTTCCCCGTCATTTTACCCCTATACGTTCGATATCAATACAGAAAAACAAACTATTGCCAATAATCACCTGGAAGACATTTATCAGGATGTGAAAGGTAATTTATGGATTGGAACCGTAAACGGGTTGAGTTGCATTTTCTCGAAGGAATATAAACAGGCATTTAATGAAGCAATACAAGGTCAGAAGCCGGATTTAAGATTTCATTCCTATACCAATGATCCGAAAGAATCAACTTCCATTATTAATAATAGTCTGACAACTATTTTTGAAGATAATCAGGGGGTTTTGTGGTTTGGCACCTACGCAGGAGTGAGTCAGTACAATTTTTTCGTCAATCAATTTGAGGTATTTGACATGGTGGAAGATATTTCAAAAACACCCAATACCCAAAATTTATACATAGACCAAAACGGTACAATCTGGTTTGGTTTCGGTTCAGATGGTATTCTTAAATATGATCCAAAAACCGGCAAAAAAAATCTGCACAAGCTGAAGAACGACCATTTGAAAGACAATTACGTTAATACTATTTACAGCCCGGATGACAAATATCTCTATATCGGTTCGCAAAAGGGAATTATTGTTCTCAATATAGAAACCAACGAATCGACGATGTACGATTTGAAAGAAGTAATAGAAGGAGAGGAAAAATTCCAGTTAATTCGTTCCTTGTTTACGGATAATAAAAACCGAATCTGGATTAGTACGCTGACCGGTCTTTACGTAATTAACCAGGATACGGGAATTTCAGAAAAATATAACCATTCGCAGGACGATCCGACTTCTATCAGTGACAATTCCATCAATCAGATTACTCAGGTTAGTAATGGCGACATCTGGATTTCTTCTTTTCATGGGCTGAATGTGGTGATAGATGATACGCCAGGAAAGATGAAGTTCAAATCATTTAAACATGATGCCTCAGATTCCGACCACAGTTTACCATCTAATCGTACGACCGCGCTGGTGGAACTGGACGGAACTTTATTTGTCGGAAGTAACTCCGGAATAACCGGATACGATCTGGAGGAGAAAAAATTCACAAATTACAATAAGAATAATAAGAAGAGTATCAAAAGTCTGGAAAAAACCAGCGATGGAAACATCTGGGCCAGTACTACGGAAGGGTTGCTATTTTTTAATCCTGAAACCGGGGAATATATCAACTACGATCAAAAAGACGGACTGGAAAATATTCAGTTTCAGAGTGGTTCCAGTTATTATGATAAAAAAGGGTATCTGTACTTTGCCAGCCGGCAGGGAGTAACCCGGTTTCATCCTGTCAACCTGAGTAACAACGAAACGCCCCCTCCGGTACATGTTACGGATATTCGCAAGATGAGCCCGGAAGGAACAGTCCAGAGCGTTGGAACGTACCAGGAAGAGGTCATCGTAGCACACGACGAATACTATATTTCCATTGATTTTACGGCCCTGAATTATAACCGTCCGGAAAAAAACAAATATGCTTTTATGCTGGAAGGGTTTGATGATAAATGGAATTATCCCGAAGGAAAAACGACCGCCGTTTATACAAATCTAAGACCGGGAACCTACACATTCAAGGTCAAGGCAGCCAATAATGATGGCCTGTGGAACCATACTGGTACTTCCATTAAAATTGTTAAATCTCCTGCCTTCTGGGAAACCTGGTGGTTCTTGCTTTCATCCATACTATTGGTAATCGGATTAATTTATCTGGCCTTCAAATGGTATACCCGGAACATCAAAAACCAAAATAAAAGACTGGAAAGTTACAACTCCGCGCTCAATCAGGAAATCGCCCAGCGAAAAGAGGTGGAAGCGGCCCTGCATCAGAGAGATCAACAGATGGAATCACTGGTAAAACAGCGAACCAAACAACTGGAAATAAAAAATAAGGAAGTAAAAAAACTCCTTAAAACTATCCGGGAACGTAATGATCACCTTGAAATAGAAATTGACAAACGAACCAAAAATTTGCTGGATTCAAACAAAGAATTACAACGTTCTAATAAAGACCTGGAGCAGTTTGCCTACATTGCTTCTCACGACTTGCAGGAACCGCTCAGAGTAGTTGGAAACTTTATCGGGCTGCTGCGACGCCGGTACCAGCAACACTTCGACGAACAGGCATTTCAATATATTGATTTTGCGGTGGATGGTGTTCAGCGAATGTCGGAACAAATAAAAAATGTGCTGATTTTTTCTAAAGTAAGTCAAAAGGAAATTGTTTTTAGAAAGGCAGATATTAACAAAGTCATTGAGACCAAACTCCACGATCTGTCGGAAAAAATTGAAGAGAAAAAAGTCCGTTTCAAGATTGAAAATATGCCGGAGGTAGTCTGTGAACCCATGCAGATTGAAATGATCTTTTTTAATCTGATCAGTAATGCCATAAAGTTTAACAAAAATGAAAACCCATTTATTACCATCTCTAATCTTTCTACCGAAGAAGATGGTTTCTGGCACTTTGCCGTTAAGGATAATGGTATTGGAATTGAAAAGAAATATCAGGATAAAATCTTTGAAATATTCCGCCGCTTACACAACAAGAGCGACTACGCCGGAACGGGTATCGGCCTGGCACTTTGTCAGAAAATAGTACATCGCCATCAGGGTAAAATCTGGGTGGAATCCGTACCGGGTGAAGGAACTACCTTTCATTTTACCATTTCCAAACTACATAATACAGCGGATATTGAGGAGCAAAATCAGCAGCAAACACACGCTGACACGAACCTGAAAAAGGTGTAATAGACATAAGATAATGCCCTGTTTCTTCTTTTTGACTGAAGCGCTTGTCCAAATTTTCATGATTGTGCGAGCACCGATTATGGTCCCAACTGGTCATCCTTTTTCCAGACACAGCATTAACGGAATTTCCCCGGAAAAACCCTCAACTTTTACCCTCCTTTTTTGTTAGATTTGCGAGTCGATTTTTTTTCAATTCTAACCTCCATAATCTGCTATATATGATTATTCTGTTATCGCCCGCCAAAACGCTGGATTTTAGTCCGGTCAGTCATCCTGCCGCTACGCAACCCCGATTGCTGGAACAAAGTGAAAAGCTCGTCGGGACACTCAAGAAAAAAAAGGCAGATGACCTGAAAAAACTGATGAAGGTCAGTGATAATATCGCCACCTTAAACGTAGAACGATTCAAATCTTTCCATACGCCGTTTACGGACAAAAATGCCAAACCGGCCATTCTTGCTTTCAAAGGAGACGTTTATACCGGTTTGGAAGCAGATCGTTTTTCTAAAACAGAACTTAATTTTTCCCAGAAACATATTCGTATTCTTTCGGGTTTATACGGCTTGTTAAAACCACTCGACCTCATGCAGCCCTACCGCCTCGAAATGGGGACCAAACTGAAAACGGGTAAGTTAAAAAACCTTTACGAATTCTGGGACAACCGGATTACAGACCTGCTGAACGAAGATTTTAAAAAATCCAAATCTACTGTTTTTCTGAATCTGGCCTCGCAGGAATATATGAAGTCCGTTCAGAATGACCGGCTGGAAGGTCCGTTGGTACACGTTCATTTTAAAGAAAACCGCGACGGTAAGCTAAAGGTTATTGCTTTTAATGCTAAAAAAGCGCGAGGTACAATGGCCAACTTAATTGTAAAAAATAAAATTAAATCTGTGAATGGTCTTTATGGACTGGAGGTAAATGGATACGTGTATGATGAAAATTTGTCGGATAAAGAGAACTTGTGTTTTGTAAAATAGCACCTACGGAGAACACAACTTTTTCTCGAAAACCATTTGTGCATCCAAACAGATATTTTTTCAACCAATTTTTTACGCTTGAAAAACATCTTAATAACAATTCTATTACTAACCTTTTCGATCACCGTTATGACGGCACAGGAATTTTCCCAACACCGATGGAAAAACCGAATTCTTATTATCCAGTTTGACGAAGTGGGCCAAAAAAACTACTCGGAACAATTGCGTGATTTACAGGCTCACCGAGCTGGTCTGGACGAGCGAAAACTCGTTGTTTATCAGTTTTGTGGTGAACAATACCGTATAGGCACGGACGAACAAGCCAACTGGAAAAAAGCGGATATGGCTGTTTTAAGGAAGGTAAAAAAGAACACAGATGATGATTTTTCGGTGACCCTGATGGGACTAGACGGTGGTGTAAAATTGCAACAGGCAAGAGTTCTGACAACCGGGGAATTATTCGGGATTATTGACGCCATGCCGATGCGGGCACGGGAAATTAACCGCCAGTAACCGTTTCATATCTTTCTTAAATACCGGGCAAATAAGTTTCATTTTCAGCACTTCCCGGCCAGCGCAGCAGCCAAACTTTTCAATACCAACCAAATCATGTTTACCGTAAAAAAACAAATCCTCTCCCCGGAAACCACCAAATACTGGTTACTGGAAAACGGGAAAATACTCAGCTATCATTCCTGGATAAATCTTCTGAAAACCTCTACCGATTTCACAGACTTTTTTACAGAAATTTTAAAGACCAGCGGGCATTCGGCTTTCTTCTGGGAAGTAAAACCAACCAATCAAAACAATGTGAATGAAAATTTTGAATTTGTATTAGTCAAAAGCAATTCACTTCCACGCATCACGGCGGACGAACATACTTTTCAGAAATATTTCACCAAAGAAGAGAAAGTGGTTAGCTTTTCCAACCTTGGCGGGGATGCGGATTTAGTCGTCCCTACTCCACTCAGTGCACCCGACCATTATGCCCACCTGGCGACTTTCGTCAGAAATGCTCCCGCCGAACAAATCAGTGCATTCTGGAATAAGACGGCGACAATTTACGGGCAAAAAATCGGTAAAGAAACCATTTGGTTAAGTACCGCTGGTCTCGGTGTTTCGTGGCTACACGTCCGGATTGATATCAGACCGAAATATTATCGGTTTCAGGATTATAAATGATTCAGTATTGTATCTTTTCACAGATTACCCGTTATGTCATTAATAACAATATATTTTTTTATTTATTAAAAATTCTTATTTTGAAAAATACAACTGGCATTTTTATTCTATTCATTTTCTTGACCTTTAGCCTGGTCGGGCAAAACAGCTACCAAAACAGTTTGAAAGACTGTGCTGGACTGAACCACTACGAAAGCCAGCAGTGTATGTTGGATAAGCCAGTTTTTGATTTTACGGGTACCACCTACAAAGGAGATTCCATTAATTTATCAGCACTTAAAGGCAAAATTCTGGTGCTGAATTTCTGGTTTATGGCCTGTACTCCGTGCATGGCAGAACTGGAAGGATTGAATGAAATCGTTGATGAATACGAACAGGATGCGGTTGAATTTATTTCTTTCACCTGGGATAGTAGCGCAGATTTAGAACGAGATTTTTTCCCCAATCACACTTTCAAATTTAAAATTATCTCAGATGCTCAGGCATTTATTATCGAAGATTTAAAACTCGGCTGGGGATTTCCAACCACCTTTATTGTAAATCAGCAAGGGATGATCCACAAAATATTTTCCGGTGGCGAAACCGAAAAAGCAGCGGCAAATGCGGCCATTAAAAAGGCAATCGTTCCGGAACTGGACAAGTTGTTGGAAAGAGAATAATAGCATAAATATTTTTCATGCAAATCTGATTACTAACAACAATATATCAAGGCAAGATTATAATTTTCAAATAAAAAACTTCAACAAAACAACTACATAAACCGCCAGAACCAGGCAAACAGAAACAAAGGAAACAGCCCCTAACTTCTTCGAAGAAATTTTATAAAAAACAGAAAATTCTACCACATCCTTGCGGTATTCTGTCACGACGTGCGTCAGCGTTTTAAATATCCCGTAAACGATTCCCAAACAAAAAAGAGAAAGCAATATTCCACGAAAAAGAGCCATCTCAAAAGCGCCGGGAAGCTGACTTACCACGGAATATAAAATCACACTAAACAAAGTAATTCCAAAAACGTGTAAAACATACCGGCTACTGATAATCAACCCTTCCTGCAAAAGATTAATGCTCCTGAACACGCCACTTTTTTCCTGATGATAATAAGTACTTCGCTGCTGCTGACTTTTCTTCCGTCTCGCCCGCGTACTTTGAAAAGACCGGGGTGCGACCGTTGTTGACCGGGCGGATTGTTTTTTCCGGTTTTGTTGCTCCCACCGAACCAGATCATACAACGCTCTGCTTTTTTTATTACTCAAAACTTCGTACGCTTCGGTGACGGCAATAAACTTCTTGCCAGCGTCCGGATCGCTGTTTTTATCCGGATGAAATTCTTTAGCCAGCAAACGATAGTTTTTCTTAATCTCCGCTTTGGTGGCACCCCGCTCAAGTCCCAACAGTAAATAATAATCTTTCATAAAAATAATTTCGCATAAAACGCCCGCAAGTGATTTTTAATTGAAGCTGTTCAACACCAGTAGTGCATTTCATCAAATTTTCATAAAAATACCTATTTTCCGATAATTAACCGGATCACTCATTGGCTTTAAAACTCCCCCGCTGCCGATATAAAAATCCAGTCCCCATTCTGACATGACCAAGCCATTTGACCAAGTCATTCAAAATCTGCCCTCATCACCTCTGAGAATTCTGTCCAATTATCAGTCCCATGTAAAATTGAATTTTATCCGATAGATTCTTAGTATTTATAGGGCAATTAACGGTAATTATCAGCGTTTTAAAGGCTTTTTCTAGGATTTATTCCTTATCTTTGGAACACTTTCAAAGGGTGATAATCCTGGCTGAAAAGCCGGTAAATCCACCTGATAAAAGTCCCATTCCACGCCCGACGGCATTCCGGAAACGGGGAAAATCTTCAACAACGCTTTACAATTATGGTAAAATCAATCGAGAAAAATAAGGTACCCGTCAGTGAACGTCCCAATCTGCGCTTTAATCACAAAGATAAGCCGGATTTTTATGTGACGCTTCGTAAACGGGTAAATGCTTATTTTGAGAAAAATAATATTTCCAAGCATTATAATTCCAAAATGGTGACCAAAACGGTGCTGATTCTGACCGTATTTTTCGCCACTTACGCCTTACTTCTTTCCAACATATTTGCCGCACAACCGGGTATTTTACTGCTGATTGCGATGTTGCACGGATTCTTTACCGCCCTGATCGGACTTAATATAGCCCACGATGCTATTCACGGTGCGTACGCAAAAACACCCTTCTGGAATAAGGTGATTGGAACGAGTTTTAATTTTATCGGTGCCAACGATTTTATGTGGAAAACAAGCCATAACGGTATGCACCATTCGCACACCAATATTGTGGATTACGACGCGGACATTGAACAGATTCCTCTGATTCGGTTAAATCCTCATCAGGACCTTTGGTGGATTCACCGTTTTCAGCACATCTATATTTTCGCCATTTACAGCCTGACATCCATCGCCTGGGTTTTTGCGCGCGACTACGCCGAGTATTTTCATCCAAAAGTAAATGGAAAAGCAAAGACAGATCGTCCCGTCTGGGAATTTGTCAGAATGGTTTTATTCAAACTTTGCTATTATACCTTTTTTGTTGCTATCCCGTTTTTTGTGATGGATATACCGTGGCAATATTTCGTGATCGGATTTATCATTATGCACCTGGTCGAAGGATTGACCCTGGCGCTGATTTTTCAACTGGCCCACGTAATCGAAGGAACGGATTTTCCACTCCCAGACGCCAACAACAAAATCCAGCACAGTTGGGCGGCTCATCAACTCTTCACCACGGCTAATTTTGGTTGTAAAAATGATTTTCTGAATTATATCTGCGGTGGCTTAAATTTCCAGGTGGAACACCACTTGTTCCCGACGATCTGCCACGTTCATTACAAACAAATTGCACCGATCATCGAATCAACTGCCAAAGAATATGGACTACCCTATAACAATCATCCTACTTATTTCGGAGCATTGGGAAGTCATATCAAGCAGTTAAAGATTTTTGGTAAAGAAGCGTAGCATATTCAGAAAGTTTTTATTACCGTAGGTTTTACCGTAGGTCTACTAAACTTTACCAAAAATATGCTGCCAGGATTTTAGTAATTTCCTACGATTCAATAGAAGTTTAGTAAACCTTTTAACTAAACCTTTTAACTAAACCCTTTAACGCAATTTGATTCGAAGTAAATTATTAAAAATTTTTTCGATCAATGGACGATGTCGCAAAGTTCGTACCGTAGGTTTACTAAACTTTACCAAAAATATTCTGCCAAGATTTTAAATATAATCCAGGATTCGAAATAAGTTTAGTAAACCTTTTAACGCTACTTCATTACTTGTAAGAGCGGCTCCATATTCTCCGGAACCGATGACACTTGTTCCGGCCCTTCTCTTCTTGTCCACCATAACCATACATCACGACGGCACTAAAAATCATTATTTTTACAAAGAGGTTTTTCATGAATTTGCTCAGAAATTTATTACAAAAACAAGAAATTATAAAAAAATAACCAATCTACCCAACCCTTCATCCATTATAGGGGTCTTTATAATAGAAACCAAAAAAAACAAGCTCTAATTACATTTTACCCTTCAAAAGAAAAATATGAAAATTTTAAACACCTTTATCTTCATTTCCCTGATCGGATTATTCGCAACCAGTTGCACCAAAGACAAATGCCGTCAGGAAGTTACCTACACTAAATATGATCCGGTATACAGCACTTACGAAGAAATTCGGGCAGAAATTCAGTCTGAGGCTCCCCGTGATCTGGAAAATCCCGGAAAGATTTATTTCTATCAGAATCATATTTTTATTAATGAATTTCTGAAAGGAATCCACATTATTGACAATACAAATCCCGAAAATCCGACGCCAATCAGCTTTATTCCCGTTTTGGGAAATATCGATATGGCCATCAAAAATGATCAGTTAATCGTCGATAATTATACGGATCTGGTGACGCTCGATATCTCAGATCTTAATCAGGTACGCCTGTTAAACCGGGAGGAAGATGTATTCTGGCTGAACGGCTCCGACGAAAATGGCGTGATTGTCCGATACAGTACCGAAGAAGTAACCGAAGAAGTAGACTGTGACTGGCAGGGTCGGAATGGTGGATTTTTACTTGATAATTCCTTTTTTGGAAGTGCCGCCGAAGCGGGCGTTGGTACGGTTAGTCCAGGCGGCGTTGACAATAATGCTTCTGGAATCGGCGGATCTTTTGCCCGGTTTACTTTATACAACGACTACCTGTACATCGCTCAGGATTGGCAAATCCGGGTATTTGAGATTTCTGATCCGGCCGCTCCCGGCGAAAGAGAAAGCGTAAACGCAAGGTTGGTTTCCGAGACTGCTTATGTTTACAGAGACCATCTCTTTATCGGCGGTACTACTGGTATGAACATCTACGACCTGAGCAATCCGGAAGCACCAAATTATATTTCCGGTTACAGCCACATGCTGGGTTGTGATCCGGTGGCCATCAGCGGTGATTATGCCTATGTGACCATCCATCAGGGCACTACCTGCCGGGGTGATCTGGACCAATTGGATGTCCTCGACATTTCCAATATTTTCAATCCAATTCTTAAAGAGTCTTTCCCCATGGAAAGTCCGCACGGTCTGGCAGCAACACCGGAGGCGCTCTATCTTTGCGAAGGAGATTTTGGTTTAAAAATATTTGACAACAGTGATCCTTTAAAAGTTGGAGACAACTTACTTTCTCACTATGTCAACTTCGAAGCCTACGATGTTATTTACCTACCCGGACAGACGGATATTCTGCTGCTAATCGGAGCCGACGGATTTTATCAGTTCGATGTTAGCGATCCTTCGCAGCCCAGAGAAATCAGCTACCTTCCGGTCATCAAATCTTAAAATAATTTTTCAACCACCTGCAAGCGGAGTTTATGAAACGTCATAGACTTCGCTTTTTTCGGATTAACCAGCCAGAAAAAAAAAACAAAATCCCCTCTGATCTTAATGGGATATTTTAAAAATTTTCACCATTGGTTCCAATTCAACCAGTGAGCTTGCTCTAAAAACTAGAAAAACTAAAACGTAGGAACGCATTTGATAAAATTAATTATATACCATCTTTGCGATAAAAGATATACACGTTAAAGATATACACGATCGCTCAGCGTTCTCTGCTCCTCTGCGCGAAAATCACTTTTTAGAGCAAGCTCACCAGTGAAGCAATTCAACAAATAAAAGTCATGAAAAAAATCATATTTCTATCCACCTTCTTTTTACTGAATATCACTGCCTGGGCACAAGACACCCCGGCGACTAAAACATTATATTTAAAAGACGGCAGCTTCTTGTTGGGTCATCTGGTAAAAGAAAAAAGAGCATCTTATCTTTGGCAACTGACCGACGGCACCCAGATTTTATTACAAAAAAAACAAGTCCGTAGAATAGAAGCGTCCCACCCGGATTATTATTTTTTGAAGCGGGGAAAAATCAAGCGAAATAAGGGATTTTTCTCCAGCCTCATAGCAGGTAGGTTACACCAGGAAAAGATGTACGAAGGGGCGGGTCCAAATTTTGACTATTCCATCAATCTATCCGTAAATTATCAACTCAATTCTAAATTGGCCGCGGGCCTGGGAACCGGTTACGATATTTACAGTACTCCGATCATTCCGCTTTACTTGAATTTTCAGGGAGACTTATTCAATTCGGCCACGACGCCATTCTACCGGATCAGCGCAGGGTATGGATTTGTTAATCCTACCGACGAGCAAAAAGACAATCAAAATCTCGACCAGCAAGGCGGAGTATTGTTACACCCATCGGTGGGAATAAAATTTCACACCCGGTCAAGCCTGGCCTGGTTAATTGATTTTGGCTACCGGGTTCAACGCTATAACCGCCAATTTGTCTGGGAAGAAAATCCCCAACGCTGGACCCTGCAACGCATCAGCTTCCGGATTGGTATAGAATTCTAGTTGCTTATGGAAAAACCGAATCCTGAAACCCCTGCAAAACACGAGATTTTCTGGTATATTTGTCACTCAAAATCAGCTTAAATTATGTTTGACAATCTTAGTGAAAAACTAGAATCGGCCTTTCAGGGTTTGAAGGGTGATGGTAAATTGACGGAAATCAATATTGCCCAGTCCGTAAAGGAAATTCGTCGTGCCCTCGTAGCAGCCGATGTAAACTATAAAATCGCCAAAGAATTTACCGATAAGATCAAAGATCAGGCGTTGGGTACCAAAAACGTCCTCAGTGCGGTAAAACCCGGAGAAGTGATGGTCAAAATCGTCATGGACGAGATGGTCGAACTGATGGGCGGCCAGTCCGTTGGCATCAATACGTCCGGTAAGCCGGGTATTATTCTGATTTCCGGCTTGCAGGGATCAGGTAAGACGACCTTTTCCGGTAAGTTGGCCAATTATCTAAAAACAAAAAAGAAAAAATCTCCGCTGCTCGTTGCCTGTGATGTCTACCGTCCGGCGGCGATCAACCAGCTGACCGTGATCAGTGAGCAAATCAAAGTTCCGATTTTTAAGGATGAAGAAAATAAAGATCCCGTTCAGATTGCCCAAAATGCTATTCTACACGCACAGACGCACGGATTTGACGTAGTGATCGTGGATACGGCGGGACGTCTGGCCGTGGATGAGCACATGATGCGCGAGATCGAAAATATCAAAGCGGGAATCGAGCCTTCGGAAACCCTATTCGTGGTGGATGCCATGACGGGACAGGATGCGGTCAATACTGCCAAGGCATTTAACGAGCGGATCAATTATGACGGTGTGGTACTGACCAAAATGGATGGTGACACCCGTGGTGGAGCCGCGTTGTCCGTAAAATATACCGTTGGAAAACCAATCAAGTTTGTCAGTACGGGAGAAACGATGGAGACCATCGATGTATTCCATCCCGAACGAATGGCGCAGCGTATTCTGGGGATGGGTGATATTGTTTCTTTTGTGGAAAAAGCTCAGGAACAATTTGATGAGAAAGAAGCGGCCCGGATCGAAAAGAAAATCAAGAAAAATAAATTCGACTTTAATGATTTTCTCGGCCAGTTGAATCAGATCAAAAAAATGGGGGATCTCAAAAGTTTGATCAATATGATTCCGGGAATGAGTAAAATGACCAAAAATCTGGACATTGATGACAAGGCGTTCAGTAAAGTAGAATCCATTATTCAGTCTATGACGCCACAGGAAAGAAGTAATCCGGAATTGCTGAACATGAGCCGTAAACGCCGGATCGCCAATGGTTGTGGTCATAATATTCACGAAATCAATATGTTTGTTAAACAGTTTGATCAGATGAAAAAGATGATGCACAAAATGAGTAAAGGTAAAGGCATGCAAGGCATGATGGGCGGTATGAAAAAGTAAATTCCAAAATCTGGAAATTGTTTTTACGATAGAAGGGTTTCAATCAATATTGGATATCCATTATTCAATATTGATTTCAAACCTACCTCGTCGATTGAATCATCCTGTCTTCCTTGCTGTGCGGAGAAACGAAAAATCCTATTTTAAAATAAGGAGCATTACGAGCCCGGAGAAAAAAGCTCGTCGTATCGGCGTTCTTGGCTTCAAAACGTGTATTCAGATTATATTGATAACCAACCTGTGCGCTCACCCAAAGCCACGGAATTAATCGCTGTTGATATTTTACGAGGGCTTTCAGATGAGATTGATTATAAGCATAGTCCAGCAGTTCTTCTCCCCCGTCCTGAGGGATATCCAGTCTGAAATTTTTATTACCAAACTCTAGTCCTCCCAACAAAATACTACCGGGTTTCAGGTTGCGACGGGCATAAATAAATCCAGGCAACAACGCCTCTATCCCCCACTCCGGAGAAAAGTTTTTGTGCAAAAGGAAAAACGGAATGACATTAAAGCGCCGGAAATTTTTTGACACGTTGAGCGCAAATCCCCACTCAAGATCAACGCTCGGCTTAACACCGTATACCGCCAGCGCCCGGTAAGTTGCGTAGCGATCACCGAACCTGGCCAGTCCCGAAAAATTTCCACTTACCATATACCGTAGCTGCACCGCCAGATAGGAACGTTCGTTCAGACTTTTATTGATTAAAATACTAAAGGAACTGCTTTTAAGATTGTTTTGGTCAATATTGGAAATAACCGAAGGAAAGGTATTTCCAATTTCAGAAAAATTAAAACCTTCCTGATAATATTTGTAGCCGACCAGTAATTTAAAATCGTCTTTGATGATCACCGGAACCCGCAATTTCACCTGCAGATGATCCCATTTACTGTACATATTCTGCACATCTCCCGTTTCCAGTTTTGAATTGGTGAGTTGTCCTGCCCCCCGGTTTCCATAAGTAATGTCCAGTCCTTTGGAACGACTTTTATTCCGGACGCCCGGCTGACAATACGTCTTTATTGCTTCTATATTATCTACGTCGATATCTACCACGGGCACTTCGGTTACGATCTGACCAAAGAGCGGATTAACACCCAGAAATAATACAAAACAAAAACAGAGATATTTCAATTTTCGGATTTTTTTAAAAGTTATTTTGGAATACCGGCAGAAAAAGAGGTAAAATGTTAGTCGCACCAAAACTGGATTTCTTACTAAATTACTTCGTGATAGATATTCGGTTGAAAATTGGGAAAGCAGATTTTTTGATCAAAGATAAAGCTTAATTTAGTTTTTTAAAAACGAAATTGTTCGGAATTGATGTAGTTGGTTCATTTCGCAGAAAGGTTAGTAGTTATAACCGTTCTTATTGTTACTTTTCTAAGAGTTCATCTTTATTGCTTTCTATCTTCAAAACGAAACTTTGTAAAGAGTTGATGCAACATATGCTTACTTATTTACAACTTTGGTATAATCTGCGTGAAAAAGCTGAAGTTGAAAAGATTTTTCTGGAATCTTCCCTTCATTTAATAAAAAGATCAAAGACATATCCAGATATCTTATTTTAGAAATGCATAGCTTTAGAGGCCTTGTTCGGATCATCATATTGCAGGCCTCGTGATCAATTAGTTCACCATTTATATTTTCATAAATTTTGATCATATACGGACTTGACTGATATTTACTACGATGGGTTACAATTTCTATTTTATCAATTAATGAATCTCCCATGAAATTTGTACGCTTTGAAAATAAGACTACTTTGCTTGTGTCCAAATTTAAAGTTTCAAAATCAGAGACTAAGATTTTCTCATCATATTTTCCAATAATTTTGTCAGCAGAGTTACTCAACGTGATGGTGTCCGTCGAAAATGGAATTTCTTGTTCCATGTGTAAATTGTGTATAACAGGAAAATGCTGGTCATCAATTCCAACTGTTTCATTGCCTTCACACAGATATATTTCAGGAGTAAAACCATAATATCCTTGAAATATACCGCAAAACAAAAGTGTATCTGTTTCTTGACAAATCAAATTCAGAGATGAAATTAAGGTTATCAATATAACCAACAAACTACCTTTCATTTTTTTCATAACCCTGTCTTCACTGAACATTTTTAATGATTTTGTAACAACCTAACATATACCTTTATTCTCCCTGTTAAATTTCCCGAAACGCAGAAACATTTTGCGCTCACACGCTCCTTCCTCCAGGTACCCTGGTAAAACGCTACCAGTCTTTATTTTATTTTAACAATATTTTAAACCTCCGGTATTCCATAATTTCGTTTTTTGCACGTTATATATTTGAGAATTAAAACTTTATTAATTTCAGAAAAAACACCCAATTATGAAAAAGTACACTTTCCTGTTTTGTTGCCTGGCCCTGATGATGAGTGCCTGTCAAGACGACGATAACGGTCCGAATTTATTATCCCACGACGGAGCCAATGTTACCGGTCCGCTGCTTCAGGCGGCTACCTGGCAGGCTGCAGCCCGTTTTACCGGCGCCGAGACCGCCGAATTTTCCGGCCTGCGATTGACACAAGTAGAATTTTTTATGGGACTTGCTCCTGCCGAAGCGGATATCTTCATCTACGGTCCCGGTGTCAATAACCAACCCGGTGATTTATTATATCAGGCTTCGGTTGGTAACAGTATCACCCAAACGGCCTGGAATACCCACCGGATTGTCAGTCCGATCGAACTGACCGGACAGGAAATATGGATTGCCGTCAACTTAGTTCATCAATTTGATCAGCAGTCTATCGGTTGCGATGCGGGCCCAGCCGCCAGTGACGGAGACTGGTTGTTTTCTTCCCTCGATAACCAATGGAGAACCTACCGTGAACGTACGGGCGAAAGTATTAACTGGAATATCAGAGGAATCGTAGAAGAGTAAAATCAGTGATTAAAAACGAAAATTTCTAATCGGAAACATTGTTGCTTAAAAAAAGTAACAATGTTTTTTTTTTGTGCAAGGATCCCGGATTTACACGGAGTAGCCAAGTAACCATTTTAACAGCATAAAACATCCGTTAATCCGTCAGTGACTGACTGGCCTCTTTTCGGTTTTCCCACCAGCTGATAACCTTTTTAAAACTATAATATTCAATCGCTACCAGCACCAACGCAAAAAATGCCGCTACACAAAACCGCTTAAACGTCAACCGGTCCAGAAATGCCTGCCCGGCCAACGACGGATCAAAATAGGCACTCACACAGGTCATCATGGTTAGCTTTAACGAAAAACTGAACAGTAACTTCGCCGGGGTAAATTTTATTTTAGCTGGATTTATCACTTATTTTGATTTGTTGAGGGTTTGGGTGTTTGTTTGTTGATTTGTTGATTTGTTGATTTGTTTAACCTGCCTTCCTGCGTCGGCAGCAGGCAGGTCGTTTAACCGTTGAGCTTGCTTTAAAAACCAGAAAAACGTATTTTATAAAATTAATATATACCATCCCCGCAATAAAGGATATACACGATCGCTCAGCGACCTTTGCGCCTCTGCGCGAAAATCACTTTTTATACGAGATTCTTTGTTGAATCGTTTAATCGTTGAGCTTGCTCTAAAAACTAAAAAAATAAAAACCTAGAAACGTATTAGATAAAATTAACTATATACCATCTTTGCGGTAAAAGATATACACGATCGCTCAGCGACCTCTGCTCCTCTGCACGAAAATCACTTTTTAGAATACAATCTTTGTTGAATCGTTTTCATCAATTAGAAAAATAACCAGAAAATTGTTGTAAGGATTATTCTATAATAATTTATGCAAATCTACTGTAAAATTTGCTTCCCTGCTGACCACAAATAGTCTTGAAAAATCTCACTCAAAACAAAAGTCCGGAATTTCTCACCTGATCAACGTAACGTTTCCCCGCGTCCGCAAGTTCCCCTCTCCCAGACAATCCACTTCCAGATAATAACCATAA
>CAKZUV010000200.1 GCA_937921555.1 uncultured Saprospiraceae bacterium | reverse complement strand
AAATAATTTGTATGCTCCCAAATGATCTTTTTGTCCATCTTTTCGGCTTTTTTATCGCCCATAGCGCGGCTATGCACTCAAAAAAGAGCCTCAATCTGATCAAAAATATCTATTTGGTATCTCTACAAAACATTATGGAATAAAGTCTACTGTTTATACAGCCAGTTGTAAAAATAACAACTTATAACAAGAACGGGAAGACCATTGGCTGATCTTCCCGTTTTTTTTGACATGAAAACTACTTCCTAGCCACGACTTCGTAAACGAATGATGGGACAGATGATTTCTTCCAGCGAGATACCACCGTGCTGAAAGGTATTGTTGTAGTAGTGATTATAATGGTTATAATTATTCGGATAAAGGAAAAATTTATCTTCTTTGGCAAAAATAAAGGTAGAGCTTACATTGGGTCTCGGCAAACCTACTTTCTGCGGATCCCGGAAATCGAGTACATCCTTTTTATCATAATCCAGATTTCTACCCACCTTATAACGGAGGTTGGTCGTCGTCTCTTTATCACCAATTACCCGCGAAGGTTGCTTGACACGAATGGTTCCGTGATCCGTAGTAATGATGAGGTGAATATCCCGCTCCGCAATTTTCTGCAAGGCAGACCAGATAGGGGAGTGGATAAACCAGGACTTGGTCAGTGAACGGTACGCCGCTTCGTCGCCGGCCAGTTCTTTGAGTACCTCCATCTCCGTCCGTGCGTGGGAAAGCATATCGATAAAATTATAGACCAGCGCGGAAAAATCGTTGTTCAGGTAATTGAAAATATTATCGTTGAGCGTCTTAGCTTTACTGACGTTGGTAACCTTAAAATAATCCCATTTGATGTCTTTGCGGAAAGTCCGTTTGATTTGTTCTCCCAGCAAATCTTTTTCGTGCATATTTTTACCGCCTTTCTCGTTGTCGTTAAACCACCAGTCGGGGTAATGTTTGCTGATGTCTCCCGGTGTCATCCCTGCGAAAATAGCGTTGCGGCTGTATTGGGTAGTTGTGGGAAGAATACTGTAGAAAAAATCTTCTTCTTCTACCCGGTACAATTCAGAAATGATAGGTTCGATTACTTTCCACTGATCAAAACGCAAATTGTCGAGCAAGAGCATAACGGTGGGTACACCATCCTCTACGGTAGGAAAAACTTTTTTGCGCAGTAGATTGTGGGACATGATCGGTCCTTTATCTTCGTCTTTATTATTGACCCAGCTCTCATATTTTTTGACAACGAATTTGCTAAATCCCGCGTTGGCTTCCGTCTTTTGCATGGAGAGAATATCACCCAGTTCTTCGGCCTGCGAAGAATCCATTTTCAGTTCCCAGTTGATGATTTTTTTGTACGTTTCGGTCCATTCCTTATAATCCAGTCCGCTGTTGATATCCATGAGGATTTGCCGGAAATCCTGCTGGTAGCCGGACGCTGTTTTTTCCCGAACCAGTCTTTTATTGTCAATGATTTTTTTGAGGGTCAGTAAAATCTGGTTGGGGTTAACGGGTTTGATCAGGTAATCAGAGATTTGCGAACCAATGGCCTCTTCCATCACATTTTCTGCCTCATTTTTGGTAATCATTACCACGGGCAGCGCAGGATTAGCTGATTTTATTTTTGTCAGCGTTTCCAGTCCGGTAATACCCGGCATGGATTCGTCCAGAAAAACAACATCGATATCGTTGGTATTTTCACATTCTTCGAACGCGTCGTATCCATTACTAACGGTCAGCACATCGTACCCCCGTTTTTCCAAAAACATAATTTGAGGCTTGAGTAAATCAATCTCATCGTCGGCCCAAAGAATTTTAATTTTTTCCATTTGTTCTTTTTAAATGTGTTTGTGAATAGTCAGTTGAATGTAGTTCTGAAACGATAGATGAAAATTTATGGAAAATGAAAAAATCAGCGCTGATTATTGAAAAAATCAGACCAGCCGGAAAGATAAGCATTTAACGAGTGTTAAGGTCGGGTTATTCTATTGGGGATTACTTTCTTCCGGATATTTTGTATTAAAAATCTAAAACAGGAAGCTTTCTGCCTGTTGACGGTTATTTTTTTCTCCTGTTCGGCTAAAAATCTGATTACTGATGCAACCATAACCGGGAAACTATCGTCTTCTTGGTGCAAAAGGCAAAAAAAGATTTGCCGGATACTGTTTTTCCAGCAGTGTTGACATATTATTATATTAAGCGACCAGTAACTTTGTCGATTTTATGGCGTGCTGACTGTCATATATAAGTTATTTTGTATTTTTGTAACAGGAAAAAGACGGACTTATCAAAAAGTTCTGCTTTGCCCCTTGAAATTTATATGAGCAAAAGCAAAATATTCAATGATCCGGTCTACGGATTTGTGACGGTTCCATACGGAATTCTTTTCGATTTAGTAGAACACCCTTATTTTCAGCGGCTACGAAGGATCAGTCAACTGGGATTGACCTCTTACGTATATCCCGGTGCGCTGCATACCCGTTTTCACCACGCTTTGGGTGCATTGCATTTGACCAGAGAAGCAGTTAAAGTGCTGAGAGACAAGGGAGTAGCAATTTCCGCCAAAGAAGCGGAGGGAGTTGCTATTGCGATTCTGCTGCATGATATCGGACACGGCCCGTTTTCTCACGCGCTGGAACATACCCTGGTCAATCTTCACCACGAGGAACTTTCCCTGCTTTTTATGGAAGATCTCAATAAAGCATTTAACGGTGCGCTGGAGATTGGTATTCAGATATTTACCGACCAGTATCCGAAGCATTTTTTGCATCAGCTGGTCAGCAGCCAGCTGGATATGGACCGGATGGATTATTTGAACCGGGACAGCTTTTTTACCGGTGTTTCGGAAGGTGTCATAGGGTACGACCGCATTATTAAGATGCTGAATGTGACCAATGACGAACTGGTGGTAGAAGAAAAAGGAATTTACTCTATTGAAAAATTCCTGATTGCCAGAAGAATCATGTACTGGCAGGTATATTTACATAAAACATCCGTTGGAACGGAGCAAATGCTGATTCATACATTGCTGCGGGCCAGGGAAATATATAATCGGGGAGAACGCTTCGCGATTTCGGAAGATTTGACCTACTTTATGGATGGCAATGTGCCCACCAAAACGCGGGGAGATAAAGCCATTTTACGGAGACATTTTGCAAAACTGGATGATACAGATATTCTTTATGCGATCAAAAAGTTTACAAAAAGCGAAGATCCCATTCTGGCATTTCTTGCAAATGGATTATTGAATCGGAAATTATTTCGGGTGGAACTGAAAAAAGAACCTTTTGAAGGTGACTATTTGGAAAATATTCGTCAAAAAATCGTTGCCAAATTTAATTTGGAAAATCGACCGGACGAAACAAAATTTTTAGTTTACCACGGAACCGAGTCGAATAATGCCTATAATGCCCTGAAAGACGAGATAAAAATCCTATCTAAAGATGGAAGTGTAAAAGCTTTATCGACCCTTTCCGAACATAATTTATCTTCCGGTATTATAAAGAAGTATTTTTTGTGTTATCCCAAAAATTTGATTTAACTTTGCAGCCGAATTGAAGCGTTAAGAAAAAGAAGAGATATATTATATAATAACAGAGAGATAATTAGAAGGGTCTCTACATTTGAAGAACCCATCCTGAGAATAAACATATTTTTACATAAATAAATTTTTTTAATCAAAACCAATAATTTCACATGAAAAGATTGAACGTTATCCTTTCAGTAGCATTTATGCTTTTTGCTTGTGCAGCATTCGCACAGCCAGAAGTAGAAATTCCAAACCAGAAGCCTGGTTCTTGCTACGCAAAATGTCTTATCGCTGATGAGTACACTACAGAAACTGAGCAAATTCAGGTAAAAGCTGCTTCTACCCGAGTAGAGACAATCCCTGCTGCTTACGAATCTGTATCTGAGCAAGTATTAGTAAGAGACGCATCCAGCCGTATCGAGCGTGTACCCGCAGAATACGAAACAATGACTCAGTCATTCGTTAAAGGTTGCCCATCTGGCTACGAGCCAGAAGGTGGTGCTTTAGTTGCCGGTGGTAACTGTGTTCGTTTTATCCCTGTTCCAGCGGAATACGAAACAGTAACTGAGCAAGTATTAGTAAAAGATGCTTCTACTCGTTTAGAAGTTGTTCCTGCACAGTACGAAACAGTAACTGAGCAGATCGTTGCTAAGCCTGCTTCTTTCCGTACAGAAACTATTCCTGCGGAATACGAGTCTATGACGGAGCAAGTATTAGTAAAAGATGCTTCTACTCGTATCGAGAGAAGACCTGCACGTTACGAAACTCAAAGCGAGCAAATCGAAACTGCACCTGCTGCTACCAAGTGGGTAAAGAAAAGAGCTGACCGTAACTGTTTGTCTGCTGACCCTAACGACTGTTTAGTTTGGTGTTTAGTTGAAACTCCTGCACAGTACCGTACTGTAACTAAGAAAGTACGTGTTGGTTGTGACGACGGTTGGACTGACAACGGTGACGACTGTATCAAAACTATCGAAATTCCTGCTGAGTACACTACTCGTACTTATAACAAATTGAAGACTGCTGCTTCTACGCGTCAGACTGAAATTCCTGCACAGTACAAGACAATCTCTAAGACAGTTGTTAAGACTCCTGCTCAGACTCGTACCGTAGAAATTCCTGCTGAGTACACTACTCGTACTGTTCGTAAATTGAAGACACCTGCGTCTACTCGTACTGAAACTGCTCCTGTAATCATGGGTAGCTACACAACGACTGTACGTAAAGGTTGTCCTTCTGGATACACCGAAGATACTAACGGTGCCGGAAGCGGTGACTGTATCCGTTCTACGGCAATTCCTGCTGAGTACACCAGCCGTTCTATCCGTAAATTATCAACTCCTGCTACTACTCGTACCATTGATATTCCTGCTGAGTACACTACTGTAACTCGTCGTGTATTAGTGAAGAAAGGTGGATTCACTGAGTGGAGAGAAGTTGTTTGTGCGGATCAGGTAACTAACGTTACTGTTCGTAAAATCCAGGAAGCGCTACGTAGCCGTGGTTACGATCCAGGACCATCTGACAACGTAATGGGTGCAAGAACTAAAGCTGCTTTAGTGAAGTACCAGAAGGATAACAACTTACCAGTTGGTAACCTTGACGTTGAAACTATGAAGTCTTTAGGCGTAAGCTACTAAGCACTGATTCAGATAAAACGCAATAGCGTTTTTCAACATAAAATCCCGTCCCGGCATCATGCCGGGGCGGGATTTTTTTATGCAACCTATCGGAAATAAAACTCGTCAGATAAGTGAGGTTTTACTTGTGATCTTTTACCTGAATAAAATACTTTCTGATGGAAAAAATAAATTTTACGATTTTTGCGATTTTTATCTTTTTTACATCTTTAGTATATGCACAACCGGAAGTAGAAATACCGCATGCAAAGCCCGGATCTTGTTACACCAAATGTCTTATCGCCGATGAATACACCACGGAGACGGAGCAGATAGAATTAAAAGCTGCTTCTGTTAAAGTAGAAATTATTCCTGCAGAATATGCGTCTGTATCAGAACAAGTATTGGTAAGAGCGGCTGCTACTCGCATCGAACGTATTCCTGCTGAATACGAAACACAAACTCAGTCATTCGTCAAAGGCTGTCCATCTGGCTACGAACCGGAAGGTGGTCATTTGGTTGCGGGTGTTAACTGTATTCGATTTGTTGTAGTTCCTGCTGAATATGAAACAGCCACAGAACAAGTATTAGTAAAAGAAGCATCTACTCGTCTGGAGATTGTCCCTCCCACGTACGAAACTGTCACGGAACAAATACTTATCAAGGCTGCTTATTTTCCTGATGTGATCATTCCGGCGCAGTATGAAACGGTTACTGAGCAAGTCCTGGTAAGTGAAGCTACTGTTCGAATTGAAAGAAAGCCTGCGCGTTATAAAAGTCAAAGCGAACAAATCGAAATAGCTCCTG
>CAKZUV010000199.1 GCA_937921555.1 uncultured Saprospiraceae bacterium | reverse complement strand
TCAATGTCACCCTTCGTCTTCAAATCGGCATATTGCAAAATAGTATTGACCGATTCTTCCTTGGCCAGATCAATAAAGCCACAGGTGTTGACGATGATGACATTGGCATCTTCCTCGTTGCTGTCGTGTACCACCTGATAGTCGTTACCGCGCAGTTGGGTAATGAGGTTTTCGGAATCCACTAAATTTTTGGAACAACCGAGGGTAATTACGTTGACTTTATCTTTTTTGAGTGTACGGGTTTTCATGGCGCAAAAGTATTAAAAAAAAGCTATTCGCTAGTAGCTGTTTGCACAGTTGATTCGTTAGCATACTTCTTCGGTATTTCTGCGTTTGCGGAAAGCCAACCCGCTAATGGCAAAAAATTTATAACCCTGAGATTTATCCCAGACTCATACCAGATAACTGACTGATTACGTTTAGAAATTGTAGTTTTACGCCATCAGTCACCAAATCCATCTAGCATGAAGCAACTACTGGTTATTTTTTTCCTTTCTTTTTTAGTAATTAATACCAATTCCGCTCAGTACGGGATCAATGCCAGTTACCAGACTTTTTCGGCTGCCAACTGGGAAAGTCTGATTCAGGATTCCGAATTAGAAGGTGCCGCCCCGATTGAATCCGGGTTTGCGGTTGGGATCGACCGCTGGTTTCGGTTAAAAAATGCGCGGGTAGAATTTTTTCCAGAATTAAATTATGCGCGGTATTCGGTAGACTGGTCTGACAATAACACCAGCCTTAGCCATCAGCAAATCAGTTTGTTTGCCAACACCCATTTTTATTTATTTGATTTGGCAGGAGACTGTGATTGTCCGACCTTTTCCAAGGATGGAAATTTTGTAAAAAAAGGATTTTATGTTGAGCTATCTCCGGGACTTAGTTACGCCACTTCCAGTTTTAAAGGAAGAAACGAAGACCCGAGCAATGCTGGATTGGTTCCGTCAATCGGTCTAGGCGCAGGTGTTGATATTGGATTGAGTGATTTGCTGACCATCACGCCCATGCTGCGATTCCGCCGGCATTTTGGCGCGGAATGGGAAGAACTAGCCAACAGCCTGAATTTTCCACCAAGCGATGCCACCCTGGCAGATCAGAAAAGCGGATTGGAGACGTTTAGTTTTGGTCTCCGGCTGGGACTTCGACTGGGAGAATAAGAAATATTTCACCTGCGCTGAAGAGCAGTTTACCTCGCCGGACCACTTCTCAAACCTGGTTCGGGATAGGATATTCAGATAACACTGATTAGCCCTTTTAAATCTTTGTGCTATCTGCTCTTGTTTTAGTTTTTTATTAGTAAAAATATATTTTTAGCAAAAGCTGTTTTTTAATCTAAAAAATTTAGTAATTAAAATACATTTCCCTACCTTGCATTTAGAGCATGTCTAAACTTCCATTAATTGGCTGCAATTGGAAAATTTTATTCTGAATTTCGTTAAAAAGCCTCGCCGATGCTACGGCATCGCCTGTGTTTTTTGTCTCATTCAAAACAAAGTTTTCTCAATTTCGCACAATCATAAAAATTTGGACAAGCTCTTATAGTATAAGGCTGCACACTGGAATATAAAAGCAAATCTGATCCCGCTCAAAAGGCTTTATTCCTAAACGACTTCAACAACAATTTACTTAAAACTAAAACAACCAAGATGCAAAGATTGTCTATCCTGTTATTAATCTCCCTGGTTTCCTTCATTACCAACGGTCAGAACCTTACAAAACTAAACGACCGGTTTTACAAACTGGAAATACCAGGAAATCCAAATCCGGACTTGCTTTTTAAAGCCAAGTATTTTGAATCCGGCTTCCACAACCTGCGGGAAATCCATTGTCAGGAAGACGGGGCCGGCAATCAACACTGTCGTTACGAAATCTCCATGTTTAATATCCCGGTAAAAGGATTTCATCTTACTACCCACTATAACCGGCGTTCTCAGACCACCAATTACATGATTCCACGGGCGATTCCTACATCTTCCGGCTTGCAAAAAACCGGCGCAGAATTATCTATCCAAAAGGCGCTTGAAATTGCAAAAAACAAAGTTAACGCAACCACTTATGAATACCTGGCTCCGTCAGTTAACAGCACCGAAGCGGGGTTAATCTACGTACCGGACGATTATAATTTTGAAAAGCCGTCCTGGGTGCTGGCATACGAAATTGACGTACGAACGAGTACTCCTTTAGGTTCGGAAAGATATACCATTCATGCCAATACCGGAGAGATTATTTCCATAGAAAACAGACTGTGTTCCTTTGTTCCCGGAACGGCCGTTACCCGCTACCACGGAACAAAACCCGTAGAAACAACCGCCGCCAACGGAGGTTTCGTCCTGAACGATCAGACCAGAGGAACCGGTATTACTACGACCAATCTGAATACGGGTGATTTGTTTTTTGATGATGACAATGTCTGGGACAATGCCAACGCGGCGATGGATGAAATTGCGGGAGATGCCCACTGGGGAAGTGCAGCTACGTTCGACTTTTATCACGATCTCCTGGGATACAATGGAATCGACGGAAACGGACGGGGTGTTAACAGCAATGTACACCTCAACGATGCAAATGCCTACTGGAACGGATCAGATACCAGTTACGGAGACGGTATTCCGGGCGACACGTACGATCAGCCGTTTACTTACATCAATATCATCGGCCACGAAATCACCCACGCAGTTACAGAGTTCAGCTCTGGTTTGATCTACGCGGGAGAGTCCGGCGCCATGAACGAATCTATTTCCGATATCATGGGTGTCTCGGTAGAAAACCAAACTAATCCCGGTTCGGTGGATTGGTTAATGGGAGAGGAAGCTTCTTCTGCGGGTAATTACTTCAGAAATATGTCAAACCCGAAAGAGTTACAAATGGCAGATACTTACGACGGAGAATTTTGGCTTGACGGAGCGGGGGTACATACCAACAGTTCAATTGGAAATTATTGGTTTTATCTGTTGGTTACCGGCGAATCCGACACCAATGATCTTGGTTACGAGTACGAAGTTACTTCCATCGGCTGGGAAAAAGCCTACGAGATTGCTCACAATACCTGGACCCAATACCTGAGTCCTTCCAGTACTTATCAGGACTGTGCTATGTTCTCCCTGGAAGTTGCCTCAGACCTCTACGGTAGTTGCAGCCCGGAACTGGCGCAAGTCCGAAACGCCTGGGCCGCCGTCGGTTTGCTACCCAACGGATCTGCACAAGACTTTAGGGCCTCCACCCGTGTACTTTGTGAAGTGCCGGGAATGGTCACTTTTTCGGGCAGCGGAGAAATTTTCAATCCGACCTGGGATTTTGGAGATGGTAACCAGTCTTCCGAAACAATGCCTGCTCATATTTATACGCAAAACGGCAGCTATACGGTAACGCTTTCCGGAGAGGATTGTAATAATGATCCGTTTACGGTGGTAAAGGAAGACTTTATCCTTGTAGATGAAAATTCTACTGCTTGCGATACGACAATTATGGAAGATGGCCTGGATCTGGCAGTAGATGCCTGCCAGGGAATTCTGGTAGATGACGGGGGTGATGATTTTTATAACAATTCGGTGTACGCCACCCTGGAGATTAACACACCTGGTGTTGTCGGCTACCAGATCAATTTCGACTTTTTTGAAACAGAATCAGGATATGACTTCCTTAGCATTTTTGCTTTTGATGGAAATGATTTTGTACTGGTCGGGAACTACGATGGGACACTGACAGGAACCTCGCTGGATATTGCAAGTGACCGGATCAGAATTATCTGGGATACGGATGGCAGTGTCACCCGCCCCGGCTTTATCCTGTCGTGGCAGTGCGTAGAACCAGAGTTGCCCGTAGCCGCTTTTTCTACTCCGGATACAATTATTTGCGACAACCTGCTGACCCTCACCGATCAAAGTACCGGACCACCAACGGAGTGGACCTGGTTACTGAACGGCGAAGTATTTTCTACAGAACAAAATCCAACTGTTGATCTGGTAAATCCCGGCACTTACGAAATCGGACTTATCGCTTGTAACGCGTTGGGCTGTGACAGTCTTGTACTCGCAGACTACGTTACTTATGACCCAACGCTCGAGCTTTGTCAGGTAATTGTGATGGACGATGGACTCGTAGAAAACAGTACGCTCTGCCAGGGTACTTTAGTGGACGACGGAGGGGTGGATGATAATTATAGCAACTCCGTAGATGCGGTTTTGAATATCGCTGCGCCCGGAGCGTTGGGCTACGAAATTGAATTTGTTTCTTTCTCCACCGAAACCAGCTATGATGAAATACTCTTGTACGTAGATACCGGAAACGGTCTGGAATTTTTTGCCGAATATGAGGGTAATATCGACCCAACCACCATCACGGTATTTGGATCCAATATCCAGTTTGTCTGGAACACCGATGGTAGTGTTACACTACCAGGTTTTGAAATACGGTGGAATTGCATTTTTCCTACTGAACCGCCCGTTTCGGATTTTGTCCTTGCTACTGCCGGTCCCTGTGCCAGCGAAGTGCAGCTGACAGACCAGAGTACCCAGTTCCCTGCTTCCTGGGAATGGCGCTTAAACGGTGAACCAGTTTCTACAGATCAGCATCCGACTATCACCGTTCCTCCCGGAACACACGATGTAACACTCATTACCTGTAATAACCTCGGTTGTGATACCAGCACGATGGCAGACCTTATTGTATACGATCCCACGTTGGAAGAATGTCAAATAATTGTGATGGACGATGGTCTTATTGAAAATAGTACGCTTTGCCAGGGAACATTAGTAGACGACGGAGGTGTGGATGATAATTATAGTAACTCGGTAGACGCGGTTTTGAATATCGCCGCGCCCGGAGCGTTAGGCTACGAAATTGAATTTGTTTCCTTTTCCACAGAAACCGGTTTTGATGAAATTCTATTACTTGTGGATAACGGAAACGGTCTGGAATTTTTTGCCGAATATGAGGGTAATATCGACCCAACCACCATCACGGTATTTGGATCCAGTATCCAGTTTGTCTGGAACACCGATGGTAGTGTCACGCTGCCGGGTTTTGAAATAAGGTGGAGATGCATTTTCCCTACCGAACCGCCCGCTTCGCATTTTGTCCTTGCTACCGCCGGACCCTGTGCCAGTGAAGTGCAGCTGACGGATCAGAGCACTCAGTTCCCTACTTCCTGGGAATGGCGCTTAAACGATGAACCAGTTTCTACCGATCAGCATCCGACCATCACCGTTCCTCCCGGAACACACGATGTCACGCTGATTGTCTGTAATAACCTCGGTTGTGATACCAGTACCGTAGCCGATCTCATTACCTTTGACCCTACCCTGCCAGCATGTCAATTGATTGTGATGGAGGACGAGCTGGACGGGTTCTCTACGCTTTGCGAAGGAATAATTATCGACGATGGAGGTACGGACGAAGACTACGAAAACAATGTATTTTCAGAATTAGAAATTGAGGCTCCGAATGCGTTTGCATATCAGATTAATTTCGACTTTTTTGAAACGGAAAGTAACTTTGATTACCTGCGACTATACGTAGACGAAGGAGATGGATTTGTTTTGTTTGAAAATTATGATGGAACATTGACGGGGAATACGGTTCTAGTTACCGGATTGCGGATTAAATTTGAATGGGACACGGATGGAAGTGTTACCCGTCCGGGTTTTGAGGTGTCCTGGAGTTGTATTTCAGAAGGTGTTGCGCCACTGGTAAGCCCCAGCATGGACATGGAGGATTGCGAAAATACGGTTTATCTGGCCGCTAATTCTCCAAACGCAGATCAGGTAATCTGGGATTTTGGTGATGGTAACACGGGAGAAGGTTTGGAAGTTGTTCATACTTATAATACAACGGGGACTTTTGAAATAAATGCCACCGCTATCAATGCCAGCGGAGAAACCCCCTTCGCACTATCTGCCAGCCCAAATTATAAACCGGTATTTTTTACCGCCCCGGAAGCAATGCTGCTCAATGAAAGTGAAAACATTAGTATTATCAGTCCTCCGGAAAACAGAGTTCAAGCAATCACCTGGCAGCTTAATGGTGTTTACGTCACCAATACCTATGCGCATTCCATCAGTTTTGACGAGGTCGGTCTCTACGAACTAAGGGTAATTATCACGGATATCGATGGCTGTGTTTCCGAGCTTACCAACAGCATCGAAGTTGGAGCAATCAGCACGGAAGATCTTACGGAGGCCAGTATTCAGGTACAACCAAATCCAACCAACGATCTGATCCAGGTACTCAATTTACAAACACTGGACAGTGGATATTCCCTGAGTTTGATCAATACCGTCGGACAACGAGTCTACCGGCACACACCATTACCGGGTACGGAACAACTGACCATTGAGATGGGAGAATTACCGGCAGGCGTATATTATCTGGAAATTTCCAGCCCGGAGAAAAAATACCGTGGCAAAGTAATTGTAAAGGTAAATTAGCGCTTAGGGACTTGAATTAAATTAATTCGAAAGCTGTTTGAGAATAAAGATCGCAGCGGTATTACCTTAAAGGGTTGCCGCTGCGTTTTTTATGAAGCTGTTTAAGAATGTTCACAAAAGGTGAGGGTAAGTGCTTGATTGTCAAGACGAAGCAAATTTGCATCCGCTTCCCTTCGGGTTCACTAATTGTCATTAGCTCATGTAGCCAAAGCTACGGTGCCGAAAAATTTGTG
>CAKZUV010000198.1 GCA_937921555.1 uncultured Saprospiraceae bacterium | reverse complement strand
TAAATTTATTTTTATTGTTCCTTTTTTTGCAGAAAAAAAACGAAACCAAAAAATCTGCCGCCTGTCGCATTTTTCGAATTCGGCACTTCTAATAAAATATCAAACCGAATAAACTCGCTTTTGAGTTCTGTTTTTAAATTTTAAGTCATTGATTATCAGTAGTTTACTTTTTATTTAGTTTCAGTTCAGCTCACACAGTATTCGTTTTAAAATATTTTATTAATATACCGAATGGAAAAAAGCTCAAGGTCGGAAAATTCATCAAGCAGGAACAGTTTCGGTTATTAATGGAGGCATTTATTATCGGAAAATTACTGTAAAAGTCCGAATTTGATGCAAAAAATGAAAGAAGAAATTTTCAAAGTCCATAGAGTTAATTGAACACTCTAGCCAAAAGCAAATAGCAAATAGCAAAAACACCCATATTAATTAGAAGGATATTGTAAATCTATGCTATTCTAATTCTTTTTCAACCCCTGATTCGCATTATATATTTTTCGCTTAGAACTCTTATGTATTTTAATGTTTTGTTTCGCAAAGAAAACACGAAAACACGAAGAAAAACTTTGTGTTCTTTGTGACTTTGTGGCGATTATATTAAAAACCTATTGATCATCCATCACACATCTGAATCCCGTATGGTTCAGGCCTGTATCAACGCTTGATCCCATCCGGCGGGAATTCCGGTATCCCGAACAATAACTGTCGTTACATAAAAACGATCCACCTCTGATAATTTTTTCCTGTTGATAAGGCATATAAGGATTGTATCCTTTATCCGGCCCTTTGGTATTTGACTTCCCGGCCAGTTCTTTTTTATAAAAATCAAAATCAAACCAATCGTTACACCACTCCCAGACATTCCCGGCCATATCATATAAGCCATAGCCATTGGGGGCAAAAGATTTGACGGGCGCCGTCGTCATATATCCATCGGTCACCTTGTTTTCGTAAGGAAATAATCCCTGCCAGAAATTGGCCTTGGGTGCTCCCGTATTTACGTCCTCGGCGCCCCAGGGATAAACCGCATTTTCCAGGCCTCCCCGGGAAGCCCACTCCCATTCCGCTTCGGTGGGCAATCTTTTTCCACACCATTTGGCGTAGGCAGTCGCGTCTTCCCAGGAAATCTGTACCACAGGATGATCACTTTTATTGTCAATATTACTTTGGGGGCCTTCCGGATGGCGCCAGTTTGCTCCGATGGTCCAGTGCCACCAGCGTCCGGGATTATCCAGCGCAACGGGCTGGTCGGTAGGGACAAAAACCAGCGCTCCCGGCTGCAAAAGACTATCTGGTGGCTTGGGCGTACCGGCCGGCAGATCTTTCGACAATTTCTCCCAGTTGATGGCTCTTTCCGCTACGGTAACGTAATTGGTCGCTTTTACAAACGCCTCAAACTGCGCGTTGGTCACTTCGGTTTGGTCCACCCAGAAGCTGGCTATGTCCACGTTGTGTTTTGGAAACTCGTTGGGATCCGCCTGGTCGTTGTCTCCCCCCATCTGGAGCGTACCACCGGGAATTTTAACCATTCCGGTTTTGGAAATATCGGTACTTGCGCTGGAAGCAGGTGGATCGGTTGTCTTGTTTTTTTCAGCATGCTCATTAAAACATCCGGTAAAAAAGAAAACAAGTAAAATAAAAAAATATAGCTGGGTTTTCATAGAAGCGCATCAATTTTACAGAAAGTGCAAGATAGTAAAATCGGCTTAAAAACGACCAACCAGTATGCACTATTGATCCCAAAGGAATGTTAAATAAATAAAGTACGATTCTATACTTCCTCTTTCTGCCTCACTCTGCATCAACAAAATGGTCATTATACACAGCATAACTCCCATTTTGCTTCTTTGATTGAGGCAAAAATAGTTCGCCTAGAATCTGCACTTATTTATTTGCCATTCCAAAGTCATTTTCACGCTTATTTTTTTCTTCTCCAATACTGAGTTCGTCCCAGGAGGGAAAATCCAATATATCCTCTGACTTTGAGTTTGTCTGCCTCTTCCAGTTCCAGATAGCATTTATACACTTTACCGGATTCGGGATCGAGAATGGTTCCTCCTTCGTAGCTGTCTCCGTCTTTTTCCAGTCCCTCGATGATTTGCATACCGATAATCGGCTGGTCTTTTTTATCGCCTTTACAATATCGGCAGGTGGCGTCCTCCGGTCCCGTATAGGTTTCCATAACCTTTGCGGTGTATTCGCCATTATTTTCAAAAATTTCAATCAGCCCTCTTTTCTCATTGGTTTTATCGTCGTAGGTTTCCCACTGGCCCACGATAGACTGAGCGGTGAGGGTGATTGACAAAAAGAGAAAGGCAGCAAGGAAGGATAGATATTTCATGTTTATTGAATTATTAGGTTAGAATGAAAATAAGAGCTTGTCCAAATTTTCATGATTGTGCGAAATTGAGAAAATTTTGTTTTGAATAAGGCAAAAAACACAGGCGATGCCTTAGCATCCTGCGCCTGCTTGTGCTAGTAGCACAAAGAGCGAGCGCCAAAAAGGCTTTTTAACGACATTCAGAATAAAATTTGCCAATTGCAGCCAATTAATGGAAGTTTAGACAAGCTCTAAACTTTATCAGATACCTTAACGATTGGTACGAATAATTTATTTTTCACCACACTACTGGACATTTCTCTCATTTTCTACCTCTCAGCCTAAAGGAGTAGCTCCAAACCCGCAAATGTCCAATAGTGCGATTTTTATCTTAATTTTTAAATAATTTTAAGTTTTAGCATTGGCAACTGTTGCTTCCTGTGGTACTTGTTTGGCAGCCGAACCATCCATTAACTTCGCGCGGATCATATCTTCCACTGCCTGAAACCAGCGGGGATGATCATTCAGCCCTTCGACCAGCTGGAGATGTTCTCCCCCGGCTTCTTCGAATTCTTCCTGATATTCGTCGCTGATTTCGATGGTCGTTTCGAGGCAGTCGCAAATAAAGGCCGGACAAAAGACAAGCACTTTTTTCTTACCTTCTTTGGCCAGTTTTTCAATAACATCACTCGTATAAGGTTGTACCCACGGATCACGTCCCAGACGCGACTGGTAACACTGCGTCCACATTTCCTTCGGAATTCCGAGTCCTTTGACAATTCCGCGGGTAGTCTCGGCGCAACCGGCGGTATAACAAAGACGGTTGACATCGGTAATGGTATTACAACAAGTATAATTTTCTTTCAGACAATGTCCGCAATCATCTCCTTTGGTAATCTGTCTTTCGGGGAGTCCATGATAGCTGAAAAGCACGTGATCGTATTCTTTCCAATTGTATAATTTTCCCCGCTGTACAAATGCGTCAATATAGCCCGGATCATCATAAAAAGCATCAATCATTTTTACCTCCGGAATCAACCACTGTTTGGTAAGAATCCGCATTACTTCTTCCTGTACCGATCCGGTAGAAGCGGACGCGTACTGCGGGAAGAGCGGTAGGACCACAATCTGCTTTACGCGTTGTTCTTTCATTTTATTAAGCGCCGATTCGATCGAAGGATTCTGGTAACGCATGGCCAATTCTACTACATAATCATCCCCGAATCTTCGCTGTATTTCTTCACTCAGTTTATATCCGTAGACCTTCAGCGGAGAACCTTCTTCCATCCACAAATCCTGGTATCCCTTGGCCGATTCACCCGAACGGAAGGGCAAAATAATCAACGGAACGATCACTTTACGAACCAACCACTTGTCAATTACCCGTGGATCTGACAAAAATTGCTTCAGATAACGGTAAACCGCGCTGCGGGTCGGCGCATCGGGGGTTCCAAGATTGACGAGTAGTATACCTGTTTTTCCTTTATTATCCATAATGGTTATTTTTTCCAAAGTTAAACACTTATTACCCTGAGTGGTTGAACAAACGGGTAATTTATTGGTAAAAAATCCGCCTGCGCGTTCCATAAAATATCTTTATTTTTGGATTTTTCGCGTAAATCATGATTTAGTAATGGTAAAACAATTACTTAGCGATAAATTCGTGAATCTAACCGGAGTCACATTTAACAAAGAAACGACCGTCTGAATATTCTCTTTAAGTGTGTCGTTTCTAATAACAGAAAAATTTTTATGAAAAAACCCCTTATTTTAGTTACCAATGATGACGGCATTTTCGCGGGTGGTATCCGCACCTTAATCGAAATTGCCCAGGAACTGGGCGAAGTATTCGTGATGGCCCCCGACGCACCGCAATCTGCAACCGGACACGCGATCACGATCCGGGAACCGCTGCGCTTTCAGCGGGCCAAGGAATTTCCGGATCTGGAGGCTTACAAATGTTCCGGTACTCCGGTTGACTGTGTAAAACTGGCCCGTGGTGTATTGCTGAAAGATATGAAAATAGACCTATGCGTTTCCGGGATCAATCATGGTTCCAACGCGTCCACCAATATTATTTACTCCGGAACAATGTCTGCCGCGATGGAAGCGTCGATGGAAGGTATTAATTCGATTGGATTTTCGCTGCTCGATTTTTCGGAAGATGCGGATTTCAGCCAGAGCCGGGATTACGTTAAATCTATCATGGAACACGTGCTGGAACACGATATGACCAACGGTAAATTGCTCAATGTCAATATTCCTAAACTGCCCAAAGCAGAGATTAAAGGAATTAAAATCTGCCGGCAGGCCGACGCGAAATGGGAGGAAGTTTTTGAGGAGAAAAAAGATCCGATGGGACAGTCTTATTACTGGCTGACCGGTAAGTTTGCTAATTTCGACGAGCGTCCGGATATTGATATCAAGGCGTTGCAGGACGGGTATATTTCGATCGTTCCGGCGATGCACGATCTGACCAACGAGGCGGCCATGGAACCGTTGAAGGTGATGGAGGACATTGTGGTTTAAGGTCTTCTTATCAGTTTAATATCTTAATCATTAGTTTCTGGTAAAGGATTATTTTGTATTCAAAAACCGTGATATGGAAAAAGATAAACTCATTGTCGGATTAATTCTGGGACTTATGTTACCGGTCGTTGGCTACGCTATCCTGCTCGAAATATACGAGTTGCTCAGCAGTAACGAGATCATCAGCAACGAAGGACTTTCGCGTACCTTCCGGGAAAGAACCATTGCGTTGTTAGCGGTTTGTTTCAACCTAATTCCTTTTACTTATTTTAATAAAAAAAGAATGTACAACGGGATGCGGGGACTGGTTTTTCCGACCGTTTTATTTGTTATGGTCTGGCTGTTTTATTTCAGAACATCTATTTTATAAACAAATCTATGCGTTACTATCTCATCGCCGGAGAAGCGTCGGGTGACCTGCACGGTTCCAACCTCGTAAAGGCTTTACAAAGGAAAGATCAGGATGCCATCTTCCAGGGCTGGGGCGGCGATTTGATGAACACAGCGGGTGTCAACATAACAAAACATTACCGGGACTTGGCTTTTATGGGTTTTTACGAAGTGGTCAAAAATATAGGAACCATCCGCGCCAATTTTAAAGCCTGCAAATCCGACCTCCTCGCCTTCCGGCCCGACGTGGTGATCCTGATTGACTATCCGGGATTTAATTTACGGATGGCCAAATGGATTAAAAAAAAGGGATTAAAAATAGTGTATTATATTTCACCGCAAATCTGGGCCTGGCACACCAGCCGGGTACACCAAATTAAAAAACTGATTGACCGCATGCTGGTCATTCTGCCTTTCGAAAAGACATTCTATCAACAATATACTTACGAAGTTGATTTTGTCGGACATCCCCTGCTCGATCATCTCGAAAATCTCCCTCCGGCGAATGATTTACGGATTCAGCTCGGACTCGACGACCGCCCGGTCATTGCGTTGTTACCCGGCAGCCGTAAACAGGAAATTAAGAAAATGCTCAGCGGAATGCTCGCCGTGACAGATCGTTTTAAGAACTACCAGTTTGTTATCGCCGGCGCTCCGGCCATTCCGCTCGCGTATTACCGCAGCCTGATTGCGGAGCAGAAATTCAGTGAGGCTTTTACCCCGAAAATTGTCACCAATCAAACCTATCCGTTGCTCTCACTCAGTCACGCCGCCCTCGTTACTTCCGGCACGGCCACGCTGGAAACGGCGCTGTTTAACGTTCCGCAGGTAGTCTGTTATACAGGAAATCCACTGTCCTTTCAACTGGCCCGTAAACTGGTAAAAGTCAAATATATTTCACTGGTTAATCTGGTCCTGGATTATCCGCTGGTGACGGAGCTGATCCAGTCGGATTTTAATAAGGAGAAAATTACGGATGAGTTAAATAATATTTTGGATAAAAATCGGCGATATGAGATGCTGGCAGGGTACGCGGATTTGCGGAAAGCGCTGGGAGATGTGGGGGCGTCGGATCGGGCGGCGGGGGTGATTTTGGATTTGTTGATTTGTTGATTTGTTGATTTAAAAAACATTAAAAAAATTCGAATACTAAAACAAAGAATGCCTATTTTGAAGGAATATTTGGTTAATATTCTTTATTGATTACATTTCTAATTAATCCAGCCTGTGAAAAAAATGTCTGCCGCCGCACAACCTCCTCATCCTCTTTTGCCTTCGGGTGACTGGGAAGGATTTTATGTTTACCAGCAGGGACCGGGTTCGGAGCAGCATAAGATGGAAATGCGACTGGATTTTGAGAATGGGATTATCTCCGGTTCGGGATCAGATGACGTGGCGGGGCATTCGTGGCGGGGCAACTATGATTTAAAATCCATGTCGTGCGAAATGGCCAAAATCTATCCCACCCACACCGTTAATTATCAGGGAAGTATTGATGAAAATGGTATATGGGGTACCTGGCAAATGCATGGCTGGACGGGCGGTTTTCATATCTGGCCAAAAAAGCAGAAGAAAGAGGAGGAAGCGCACAAAGAGACGCTGGAAATGAAATTGGTGGAGGTGAAGAAATTGCAAAATAATTTTGTCAATATTCCAAAGATAAGCGCTTGTCCAACAATTTTAGAGGGATACGGAGACCAACAGCGAAATAAAGTTAAAAAACTGACTTAATTTAGTCATCGAAAGCAAGAAATGTTGCTGACATTCCTTTATATTTGCCCCGAATTTAACTTACCAAATTTTATAATAAACGGCGTAAGCATACGTCGATTTTACTAACTAAATTAAACTAACGCTACCATGATTATTGGGGTACCAAAAGAAATTAAAAACAACGAAAGCCGCGTGGCACTCACCCCCGCCGGCGTTCTCGAAATGAAAAAAAACGGACACACCGTCTACGTTCAATCCTCCGCGGGGATAGGCAGTGGTTTTAACGATTCCGACTACAAAAAACAAGGCGCGAAAATCCTTAAAACCATCGAAGAGGTCTATCATAAGGCCGAAATGATCATTAAGGTCAAAGAACCAATTAAGAAAGAATATAAACTCATCAAAAAAGATCAGCTGGTCTTTACTTATTTTCACTTTGCCAGCCACCTCCCGCTCACCAAGGCCATGATTAAATCCAAATCGGTTTGTCTGGCCTACGAAACGGTAGAATTGCCCGACCGCACCCTGCCCCTACTGGTTCCCATGTCGGAAGTAGCCGGCAGAATGGCTATCCAGCAAGGCGCAAAATATCTGGAACAGCCAGCCAAAGGCCGGGGTGTCTTACTGGGTGGTGTTCCCGGAGTAGCTCCGGGAAAAGTGCTGATCCTTGGTGGTGGTGTGGTTGGAACACAGGCTGCTAAAATGGCCGCAGGCCTCGGTGCCAGTGTGACCATTATGGACATCAGTCTGCCCCGTCTTCGTGCCCTCAATGATATTTTACCAGCCAATGTTGTTACGATGTTTTCCAATACCCTGAATATCGAGAAAGCCATCAGACACCACGATCTGATCGTAGGAGCGGTACTCATTCCGGGTGCTAAAGCCCCGAACCTCGTGACCAGGGAGATGCTTAAAGATATGAAAACTGGTACCGTACTGGTAGACGTAGCCGTAGATCAGGGAGGTTGTATTGAAACTTGTAAGCCGACCACCCACGAAAAACCAACTTTCATCATCGATGATATTGTACATTACTGCGTGGCCAATATGCCCGGAGCAGTTCCGTACACCAGTACCGTGGCACTAACCAACGCAACCTTACCTTTCGCGCTTCAACTGGCCAATAAAGGCTGGAAAAAAGCTTGCCAGGACGATGCCTCTCTTCGCAAGGGACTAAACATTATTGACGGAAAAGTCGTATACAAAGGTGTCGCAGATGCTTTTAAAATGAAGTACCACGAGGTGGATGGCTTTTTGGTTGATTAGTTATTAGTTAATCAGTGATTGGTTAATCGGTGACTAGTTGATCAGTGATTGGTTGATTAGTTTATCAGTGATTGGTTGGTCAGTTAGTTAGTTAGTTAGTTAGTTAAAAAACTGCTAATCGACTAATCAACTGATATACCGATCCACTAATTAACTGATATCCCGATTAACCGATCCACCGTTTAACCGATCCACTAATTAACTCACATACCGATCCACCGATTCACTAATAAACAACAATACCAATATCATGTCAACGACTACCAAATTATCCTCCGAAGAACTGATTGCCATCGAAGATCGCTACGGCGCACACAACTATCATCCGTTACCCGTTGTGCTGGAACGCGGCGAGGGAGTATACGTCTGGGACGTGGAAGGCAAAAAATATTACGATTTCCTGTCGGCCTACTCCGCCGTCAATCAGGGACATTGCCATCCAAAAATTGTCGAAGCGTTGAATAAACAGGCTAGTGTACTGACGCTGACTTCCCGGGCTTTTCACAATGACAAACTGGGTCCGTACGAAAAATACATGACGGAATATTTTGACTACGATAAAGTATTACCCATGAATACCGGAGTGGAAGCGGTCGAGACGGCCCTGAAACTTTGTCGTAAATGGGCCTACGAGGTTAAAGGAATTCCTGCCAACGAGGCAAAAATCATTTTTGTAGATGGTAACTTTCACGGACGTACCATGGCCATTATTTCCGGATCGGTCGATCCGAGCAGTACCCGTGGTTTTGGTCCGTACATGCCGGGCATCAAAGTGATTCCTTACAATGATCTGGACGCGCTGGCCGAAGCGGTAAAAGAAGACGACGTTGCCGGATTTTTGGTGGAACCCATTCAGGGAGAAGCGGGCGTTTTTGTACCGGACGAAGGTTATCTGGCAAAAGCGGCTGCGATTTGTAAAGAAAATAAGGTACTGTTTATTGCCGACGAAGTACAGACCGGCATCGCCCGTACGGGGAAACTACTCGCTACCTGTGGCAACTGTACCTGCGCAGGTCATTGTGAAAACAAACCGGAAGTAAAGCCGGATATCCTGATTTTAGGAAAGGCGTTGTCGGGCGGTGTTTTTCCCGTGAGTGCCGTGCTGGCCAACGATGAAATTATGCTGACCATCAAGCCGGGAGAACATGGTTCTACGTTTGGTGGGAATCCACTGGGAGCTGCCGTTGCGATCGCCGCACTCGAAGTGGTCCGGGACGAAAAACTACAGGAAAATGCCGAAAAATTAGGGAAGCGTTTCCGGGAACGAATGTCTCAACTGGTGGACAAATCGGATCTGGTCAGTCTGGTCCGTGGCAAAGGATTACTCAACGCCATCGTCATCAACGATACCGAAGACAGCAGCACGGCCTGGGATATTTGTATGGCGCTGTCGCGCAACGGCTTACTGGCAAAACCAACGCACGGAAATATTATCCGTTTTGCACCGCCTTTGGTAATGAACGAAGAACAATTGGAGGAGTGTTGTGATATTATTGAGAAGACGATTATGGAGTTTGGGGTTTGATGGTTGGTGGGCTATTGGCAAAGGTGTTCAATTAACCGAATAAACTGCTGGCACTTTTCCCTAAAACAAACAGATTACAATTTTTTAAACTTCACCTTTAAATTTATTTTTATTGTTCCTTTTTTTGCAGAAAAAAAACGAAACCAAAAAATCTGCCGCCTGTCGCATTTTTCGAATTCGGCACTTCTAATAAAATATCAAACCGAATAAACTCGCTTTTGAGTTCTGTTTTTAAATTT
>CAKZUV010000197.1 GCA_937921555.1 uncultured Saprospiraceae bacterium | reverse complement strand
AGGTTAAGTGGCCCATTTTTTTACTTTTAGTCGAGACAAAAATAGTAAACTTAACTTCAGAGAGAGAGGTTTCGGCCTCTTTCTCTTTTTTAACTACTTTTTCTCTTTTCTAAAAGTTGCATTTAAAGGTTGAATGCAAGTTAGTATGATTAACAAAGAATTTCTTTACCAAGAAGAATAAAGAAAACTCCTGCCAACAAAGAATAAAACAAAAGACTTGCTATCGCTGCGTCCTTCGTTTATCCTAACTGTCCGTGTAGTGTAGTACAGTGTAATGTAGTTATAGACAATAAAAAATAATCATCATCAAGAATTAAGAAATGATTGAAACACATTTAAATCATATAATGAGCTGCAAGAATCTTGGGGAAGAAGAATTGAATACTCAATACTCCGGTAAAGAAAATTACTCTATTTTTTACTTTAGAAATGTACCCTACCTGACAGGTGAGACTGCTAATTACTCAGCTAAAATAAATAATTATCAAGAAGGTCTTGAAATTATTGCTCGGTATTTCAAGAAATCAAGTATAGAAATAGAATCAAAAATATTATATAAAGAGCATTTAAATCTCGATAAAGATATTTATATTTTCTATCTGAGGGTTTTAGGCTCCTGATTTAAATTTTGATAGAAATTGTATTAAAACATAAGTTCAATAAATATACCTAATGGACCGACTAACCACCTCTCTTTGTTTTTTCTTTGTAGTATTTATCTCTTGCAATAAGGCCAAAGTATCTCTGGAGATACAACCTGCGCAAGCAATTTCAGATGTCAAATCGCATTTAATCCAACTTGATAAAGAAAATAAAGTAACGATTGAAATAGCAGATGGGGATACCGTCTACTATAAACAGATACAGATCAACAATAAAGACTATAGAGTAAAATTGGATTTTAATATCGATGTTTTAAAGTCTGGACCACTTAGAAGTTATTCATATGATCTTGCTCAAGTAGATTACAAATCGGTCGCAGTTGATACCAGCAATGCCATTTTGAATCAGGAACAAGTGTTTCCTACATCTGATTTTGATAATTTGAAAGCATATCTTGATGATTTTTACGGTAAAGGTCAATCAAAAGCACCATTTAACGCCGTTTATGAAAGTAGCTATTTATATTCAACAAATGAATACGATATTGAACTTGAAAGAGGTCATAGAGTCAAGAATAATCATTTCATCAAAATCCCAGTAACTCCCGCATATCGCATCGCTTCATTAACCTTCTATGCCAAAGATTATGATAATATGATGGCAGCGGAAAAGATAATTAGAAGAAGTTCCATAAAACCATCTGAGATATTAACAATAAACTTTGGCCCTCCTTATAACATAGAGCCTAGTAAGTCATATTACTATGATAAACTCACATCATCTGGCGAAAAAAATAATATACCTATGTATGGAATTAAGGCTACAAATCACATTTATGAGATTATAGGTAAATTTCTATTCAATAGTTCAATAATAAAAGCAAAAGGGCTCCTTACTATTAAAGATGAATTTAAGGAAATTATATATCAGGACACACTTGTATATGACTTCAAAAAGCCTCTAGAAGTTACAAATAGTGGAGTCACGACCTTTTATACTAATGATTTTAATGAATATACTTTTCGCACAAATGGATCTATGAGAGTTCATAATGCAATGAAACAGAATAAAACACTAACAACACAATTTAATCCTATAGCAGTAGTTTTCGCAAACGGCGAAGTCCTGAAGTAAAAGCCTATAAGAACCTGCATGACGATCATGGCTCCTAGCGTTGCCACCCCGCATGTACGAACCGTTAGGCGTGAGCAAGAAAAAAGAAAAACCAAGCAAATGGCAGATAACAGAAAAGATAGAGATTTTACCAAAAAAGTTGTTACAACTCTTGGAGAAAGAGCTCATTTTTTATGTAGCAATCCTAATTGTCGAAGGATGACAACTGGACCCCATTCAAATCAAGACAAATCATTAAGGTCAGGCGAAGCTGCTCATATATATTCGGTTAACTCTAAAATAGCTCGGCACAATGATAATTTAACTGATGAACAAGTAAAGGATATAAAAAATGGAGTTTGGCTTTGCCGAGATTGTCATAAACAGGTTGACCATGATGAAATTACTTTCCCCGCAGGTCTTCTAATTCAATGGAAAAAAACACATGAAGCTTTTGTAAAGGCATTAAGGTCGAATCCAAATACAGGAACTTTAAGACTAATTCAACCAACCATAGATGAGGATATCAAAGCCAGAGAGGTTTTAGATTATCTTGATGACAGAAGAGCATTGCATAGAGATTTTCATCTTGAAGTTCCATCTCATGTATTTGTGTCGCTTCAAGAAACAAGGAGAGAATTAGTCAAAAAGAAAAGCGATTTAGAATATTCCTTTTTAAGAGAAGAAATAGATAAAATCATAAAATCAATCAGGCAATTTTTGGATACAATTTATGACATTGATATAAACAAATTGATATATAACCAAAAGGATAAAGATTGGATGAAATTTGAAAACTCTCTTTCGACTTTAAGAAAAGTAATTGGATTTATTGCCGCAGATATTGCTGATAAGTACAACTTATCGTTAGGTTCTGAATTGAAAAAAATAATTCCTAAAAATTGAAAAAAAACTATGCCTAACACTAATGGCTGAAAGCTACAACGAAGTCCGAAGCTCAGCCGTTTCTGAAAGAAACAATCCACGGCCCGATCACCAAAAAAAAATCCCAACCTCACTCCCAAACCTCCACCTTCCTCAGCCCATTCCTACCAGAAAAAGTCGGAAAATACATCATCTCCGCCGTGGCTGGATTCATCGTAAACGCACCCGTAAATCCCGGTTCCAGGTCTACCGTAAAAGTATGCGTACCCGCCGGAAGTCGGCGGCAGTAGATGGCGATCCGGTCTTTAAAATATTCCCGGTGGGACTCGTAAGGTAACCGGTTTCGCCAGTTGTTGGTTTGTTCGCCGTAACTGCAGGCAGCCGGAACGGGAATTTCAATCACCGCGTATTCCGCCAGACCATCGACCTTCACGGTGGTTTTTAATTGCGTTTTTTCTCCGGCCTGTAAACGGGTCACGGTCTTTTTATCCTGTATAAATTCGGTGTTCAGCGCAAAAATATCCGTTTTGGGAAGCGGATCGGGATTATAGAATTTTTGGTAAGCGGTCAGATAAAGGGTCGCATTTCCCCTCTTCTGGAAAGTGACGGGCGATTCAAAAACATCATTTATTTGAAAAATAGTGTCGGTAATGTTTTGCCAGTCTGTCCCATTGATGGATAATTGAGCCTGTCTTTTTATTTTTCCATCGGCCTCAAAATCGTTTAGCAATAAAGTATGAATAATTCTGGCAGTCGTAATGGTATTTATCCAGTATCGCTGTTTTCGGTTGCGCAGGATATACCTTCTCAGACCTTCTGCAATTTTGTCCGCTCCGGCATCTGAAAAAATCTGAAAAGCCAGCAGGGTAGCCTGTAAATCGCTCCCACTCATCCATCCTTTGGTTGCGACGTAGCCGAAGTAATAATCACCCAACAGCGTTTTCTCCATTTTAGATTTTAAAACATCGAGATCAAAAGGAAGTCCCGCCGCCTGCTTTACTTTTGCGATCAGCAAGGTATCATAAATGGTTTTGCCGGTCCAGTCTGCGTCCAGCGGCTGGAGCCATTTTTCAAAATCCGTTTGTTGCCCGATATCCGTCATCAACGCCAGCCAGTGCAGCCGTTGGGGCGCATTCAGGTTTTCGGTCTCGTTGGTCATCCAGGTCAGCGCAGGTTCCAGGGCTTTGGTCGTATAGCCGTTTTCTTTTGCGAAAGACAAGACTTTGATCACGTGAAAAGTCATCCAGTAATTGGGATCTCCGGTTTGCCACCACGACCAGTGACCGACCGGATGTTGTCTATTTTCCAGTAACCGAATCAGGCGTTTTATTTGTTTGGAATAATCGACCTCCCGGTTGGTGGTAATCCCCAGTTTTTCACTCCAGAGGAAAGCGAGCAGTTTACTGGCGGCCTGTTCGTTGCACTCGTGCCGGTAGTGACGGAGGTATTTCAATCCCGCCGCCGCCACACTCACCGGATTAATTTCCGCCCGGATGTATACGGGCCCTCTCGCTGGATCGAAGCTTGCCGTAATCGTCGTATCCTGTACCAGGAGTTTGTAGATTCCACTGGTTTCTTCTACACCGACGGGCAGCACGGGAATACTGCGCTGCTCTCCGTCCTGAAAATCCGGGGAAGAAAGCTCGTACGTAAAAGTAATACTATCCGAGGGAGGCGCAGTCAGCAAAGCCTTTTCAATGGCTACTTCTTCCAGGTTAAATTGATTGCTTTGAATGGTTTGGTTATTTAATGTAAATTTAGTGTTTGTAAGAAATTTATTTTCGGAGTAGTTAAGTGATTTGCCGATCAGATCGACCTGATCTCCGGCGATCAGAAAGCGCGGTGCCGCCAACCGGGCCATTACTTTTTTGTAAGCGTCCGTCGTCGATTGATGGATACCCGCTTGTTTTTTTCGGTTCATACCAATGACAAAATTATTCCAGCGGGTCGTATTATCCGGATAGGTGACCTGGAAAAAAGCTTCTCCGTTTTGATCGGTCCGCAACCGGGGCTGAAAATATGCATAGTCAGCAAATTGGGAACGGAGGGCAGTGGCGTCATCCGTAAAATCTGAGTGTTGGTGGGGTTGATTTTCAACTTCCGGAAGAATCGCAGATTCGTCGCTGGCTACGTCGGAATAATAGCTGTCCGTTGCAGACCGGGCGCCGCGAATTTTGACATCGGATATTTTGTTGTAACGTGCCTTAAAAGTTTTCTGCCTTTTTTTCTTCGAACTACCGTACCCGACTACGACTACTTCATCTAAACTCATTGAATTGTTTGCCATTTTGACATCGAGCCACTTATTCGAAGGAATAGAAACGTTTTGGATGGTCACACTATTGAATCCAATGTAAGAGACGGTGATATCATAAACCCCCACCGGAGCCTCCAATTTGAATTCTCCGTCGAAATCCGTAACGGTTCCAATCCCCAGTTTTTTAATTTGGATAGTAGCACCGATCAGGCCTTCGCCGGTGCCGTTTTCCTGAACACTTCCACGAATCCCAAAAAATACGGGTACAAAATGCTGATCGGGTATCGTTTTTTCTTCCTGTAGTTTTTTGGGCAGATCAGCCAATGAAATATTAAAATATTCCGGATACGCTTTCATCAGTTCTTTAAGTTTTGACTGCGAGGGGTCAGGTGTCAACGTTTTACCGGTGAGATTATGAAAGACCAATGTTTTTTTGGCTACGGAGAAATTATGTTCCAGCTGACTTCCGTCAAAATACAGGACCGACAACTGATAATCACCCGCTTTCAGATTTTGGAATTTCGGGATGAATCCGGGAAGAAAAATATAAAGTTTGTCTGCGCGTTTCAGGATGGTCAGTCGTACTTCTTTTGGATTGGAGATTCCGAATATAGCGGTACTGTTTCCATGATTAACCGGAGAAGTCCGTACCTCTCCGGCGATGGTTCTCCAGTTGAATTTACGTAAATCTTCCGGAGTATAAACCAATGCTAACGGCTGATAATTCGGTGGAACCTTTCTGGATATTTTGTTTGAAAATTTGTATTCGTACAACCGGTCCCGTCCGGGAAGTATTTCGTAACTGAATTCCGGATCAAACCGTAAATTAACGGGTTCATTTTCATTACCTCTTAGTGATCGGTTGGGAGGCGGATAAAAGTCAATGGTTCTGTTTTCGAACGGTCCCAGTTTTATGTACGTATCTCTGCTGTCAACAAAATGGATACGCTGATTTCCCTGCGTAAAAGCGGTTTTTTCGGACCAGTTCTGGCGGTGATTTTTTAGAATGAAAATAGATTGTTTGATAAGATTTAGTTCCGCCGCCGTCCAGGTATCCGGCATTTTTTTTCTACTAATTTTACCGGATTTTTTGATTTTTTTCATCCGTTCTGCGTCAATGGACAATTCGAGTTTTTGTCCCCGTTTAAGGGTGACGCCATTGACGGTGTATTCGTGGTTTCTGGTCCGGATGGTAATATTATTTTTGCCGGGACTGCCAATAAAACTATAGGGTTGCTGATCATCCACGTCGAAATAATAAACCAGTTTTCGATTGACCTTAATCATTAAAACAGGTTCTGTTGTTCCGTCTCTAACAATGTAGGGCGCAAATTGTGCAATATCCTGATAAAAGCTGTCGCCCTCAATTTTTTCGTAATGCAAAAATAAAGCTCGGTCAGGGAAACGAATTTTATAATAAAGATCTTCGGACAATCCCAGTTTTTTCAGCCAGTCTTTGTCTATTTTTTTATGGGTTTCCAAATTGGTTGAAATAGTCCGGTAATCTGGTTTTTCTTTTGGTTTTTTAAACGGACCCACCTTTATCCGGGGACCATTGACTCTGGAATTTTTAAACTGATCGTTGATACTCAGCGCGGTAAGATTGACATTTTTAGCGTCTTTTCCGTCGCCATCCGTCACCTTAACCTTCACTGCAACGGTCGCCCCTGGCTTGATGATTTTTGGTTGGACAACCTGCATATTCAGTTTGTTTTCATAAAATTTAAACGCCCGGTTTTCTTGCTGAATCTGTCCATTCCATTTGTAAAAATATTTTAAATAATAAGTTTTATTCCGGTCTGCTTTCCGGTTGAAAAAATTACCTGCCGGAATCGCCGTGGCGGCGGTTTCCAGTTGTTTGTCCGCGTACCATTCCCAGAGAATTTCAAGTCCCCGTGGATTGCGGACCTCGACGAGCACCGAGTCTCCCGCGTGTTCTCCGGTGATCGAGACGTTGGGATATTCTTTGGACAAATCAAACGTTTGGACCAGCACAGAATCGGTATCAAAAAATCTCCACGAGTAATGTTGCGAACCTATTTTTTCCCGGTGGGGTAGTGCAATGATTTTTTCATTGAGACGATAGTCGCGCATTTCCCGCATGGTTACCCGGCGGAGATCGGGACGGTCCGGACAATTATTTTCTACCAATAATTCCATTCCTTCCATAGAGACGGAAAAGCAGTCGGTTGTGGCTGGTTTTGTATTTTTCCAGAGGTTAAAATTGGCTTGCTTGGTTTGAATTTCTCCGTTGGCATTCGTGAAGACCGCTACGACCCGGTAGCTAAAATTAGCGGCGGGCAGGATCGAATCGGGAATGATTATTTCAGTAGGCTGAAGAATATTGAGCGGTTGTTCCCACTGCCACAACGTATCCCGTAGGGTTACCTGATCTTCAAAAAAGGAAGAGACGTTTGCCCGACGGACGTAATCTTTGGCGGGTAAAAGCGTAATTTTTACCCGTGCATCTTTTACCCGTAATCCATTTTTGTAGAGCGCACTGGCCGTAATTTTGACGGTATCGCGGTAATCATAAGTCCACTTTTGGGAAGTCAGTTTATAGTCAACTTCGTCCAGTTGATAATCTTTGAATTGAAAGTAGTTGGAGAAATTATTTAAATGCCGATTCTTGAATCTAAGAGAATAGCCACGATTCAACTTCATTTCCAGACTATCGTGCAGGACCATTTCGTGGGTAATATTTCCTTCCTCGTCCGGATATAGTTCAATGTAATTTTTGGTCTGATAATTAAAATTCGGTGGCATCATCCGCAGCGGACCTTCCGGGAAATTACCTTTTTTATCCACAAAATAAGCCTTCATTTTCAGCGTATCTCCGGGACGGTATTCCGGCTGGTTGAGGACCATGTAGCCGCCGTAGTCGGGATCTTTTATTTTTTCAATAACATTCACAATATCGGATGATACGTTTTTTACCCAGCGAACAGGATTGATACGATACCAAAGCCCCGGACGGTATTTGTAGTTTTCTTTTTGTTCCAGCGTTTGATGAATCAACTGATCTCCGATTCTGGCGACCATCTTCAGTTTCTTTTTTCGCTTTTTCTTTTTCCAGCGAAAATGCTGCGTAGGTTCATGCCATGCTAATGATTTACCATTCAGCCATATTTGGGCGGAAGCCCGCTCCGACGCCGGAATATTCACCGGATTAAAATAGAGATACTTTTTTGCATGGATGATATCTACTTTGGCCGTTGTCTGCAACAGCAATGTTATGTTGAGATTATTGAGCTGGTTGTTGACCCGCAGATAATTTCCATGGATGAGTCCATTTTTATTTTGTTGCTGATAATCAGCCGCCGTTATGGGCGTATGAAAATATTCCGGTGCGGGATCAAAATCTTTTTTCTGTAATAATTCCAGCGCTTCTTTGGTGGAAATCTGATAATACAAATACGATTTCTGGACACTTCCTGTTTGGGCCATCATCGGGATCGAAAGGATCGTCAGAAGCATACAATTTATTAATCGTAAAATCATAGTTTTAAATTTAGAATTAAGAACGGGCATTCTTAATAAATTTAAACGCAAGGTCCGTAAAAAAACTTGTTTTTAACGAATCTTGAAGACGTTACTATTATAACGATCTCAAACGCAATTACGTTGGTCCTGAACAAAGAAAACATCCTGAAAGTTATTTAAGGAAGCTTTTTAAAAGCATTTAAACAGCTTTACAGTAAAACTGACGGTTTTAGGCATGAATTAATAATTATGGCGGAAATAATTAATTAAAAGTGGATTTCAAACAACCTTGGCAGTTTGGGAACGTTTAATTAAGAGTGAGTTATAACAAGATTGCGTTCTTACAGAATTATCTAAGTATGAAAAGATTTTTTTTACTCGTTGCGCTTAATTTATGGTTTTTCATTTCATTGTCAGGACAGACCAAATATACCGTAAGTGGTTATCTGAATGACGCGGCCACCGGAGAAAGCCTCATTCAGGCGAATATTTTCAATAAAGCCAACCTGAGCGAAGGAACCACTTCCAATAATTACGGATTTTATTCCCTGACTTTACCGGAAGGAACGTATACTTTTGTCTATTCTTATCTGGGATACGATACCCAGGAAATTACTTTTACGCTGGACCGCAACAAAGAATTAAATATCCAGCTTTCTTCCGGTGTTACCTTCAAAGAAGTGGTTGTCACGGCGGAAGATGAGGACAAAAATATTGAAGGGACGCAAATGGGAACGATCTCTCTTCCGGTGGAAAGTATCAAAACGTTGCCGGCTTTGATGGGAGAGGTGGATGTACTCAAAGCCTTGCAATTACTACCGGGCGTTCTATCGGCCGGTGAGGGCAACAGTGGATTTTACGTACGGGGTGGTGGGCCCGATCAAAACCTTATTTTACTGGACGAAGCCGTCGTATATAATAGTGGCCACTTGTTGGGTTTCTTTTCGGTTTTTAATGCGGATGCCATTAAAAATACCACATTGATCAAAGGGGGGATGCCCGCCGAATATGGTGGCCGGCTCTCCTCCGTTGTTGACATTCAGATGAAAGACGGGAACAATAAAAAATACGTGGTCGAGGGGGGCATCGGAGCGGTGGCTTCGCGGATTACGGTGGAGGGACCGATCAAAAAAGACCAGAGTTCCTTTATCATTTCGGGACGGCGGACGTACGCTTTTGACCTGGCGCAGCCCATCATCAAAAATACAGATTTTGCGGGTACCAATTATTATTTCTACGATTTAAATCTGAAAATTAATCACCGCTTTTCGCAGAAAGACCGGATTTTTGCCAGCGCTTATTTTGGCAGAGATATTTTAAGTTTTAACGCCGTAGAACGGGGATTAAATTTCCGGATGGCCTACGGAAATGAAACAGCGACGCTGCGCTGGAACCATCTTTTTTCCGAAAAATTCTTCATGAATATCACAGGGGTGTACAACGCTTACGATTTTAGTTTTGGTGGAGCACAGGGAGATTTTACCGTGGATGTTTTTTCCGGCGTGAAGGATTACAATCTGAAACTGGACTTTGATTATTTTCCCAATCCAGCGCATCAAATCCGATTCGGGGTCAATGCGACGTACCACGAACTGATTCCAAATATTGCCCGGGCTACTTCGGGTGATGTAAATTTTCAAAGCAAGCCGGAAGCGAAATATGCCACCGAGACCGCCATTTTTGCCCGGGATGAAATAAAGATAAACAATCGTCTGAGTATTAATGCGGGTGTCCGACTGGGAATTTTTACGCACCTTGGACCTTACGTAGACGGGTTGGGTAATGAAATCCCGCGCGGCCAGAATGTGCAGACTTATTATGGCCTGGAACCGAGAATCAACGCAAAATTTACCCTCGATGCCCAGAGTTCTGTCAAGGCTGGTTACACGCACAATTATCAGTTTGTACATCTGGTCAGTAACTCCGCTTCTACTTTACCGATTGATATTTGGGTGCCCAGTTCGCCACTGGTAAAGCCACAATTGGGTATCCAATACGCGGTTGGGTATTTCAGGAATTTTAAGGACGACCGTTACGAAGCTTCCGTGGAAGCTTACTACAAGGATCTGAATAATCAGATTGATTACCGGGAAAGTTATATCAACAATGTGGCCGTCGAACTGGAACAGGAATTTGTTTTTGGCGAAGGCCGTGCTTACGGGGTTGAGTTATTTTTTAAGAAAAGAAAAGGGGCGCTGAACGGATGGATTGGGTATACCTGGTCGAAGTCGGAGCGTAGTTTTCCGGATATAAACGACGGAGCAGTTTTTCCGGCCAGATTTGACCGGACCCACGATTTGTCGGTGGTCGCTAACTATAAGGTGAGTCCCAAATGGACTTTTGGTGGCGTTTTTGTATTTGGAACCGGTAACGCATTCACGCCGATCACCAACCTTTTTCTGGCAGAACGCCGCTTACGTCCCGAGTATGGTGATCGTAACAGCGCCCGGATCGACGATTACCACCGGCTGGATTTATCCGCTACCTTTACTCCCAGACCGGATTCTAAAAAGAGATTTAAATCAAAATGGATATTTTCTATTTATAATGTTTACAACCGCTATAATACCTTTTATAATTTTCCGGAATTGTCCCTGCTGGAGTTAGATACTGGTTTCTTAAATGCGGCTTATTACAAAGTTTCCTTATTTCCAATCATCCCTTCCGTCACCTGGAATTACAGTTTTAATAAATAAAAAAATGAAGAATAGTAATTTAATTTTATTGTTAATAATGACCATGTTTTTTGCTTCCTGTGAAGAACAGATTTTTCCTGTCCCCGATGGTTCTCCTCCCGTACTGGTGGTAGAAGGCGTGATCGAAGGAGGCGAGGTGCCCACTCCGGCTCTGGTGCTGCTCACCCGTAGTTTACAATTCAGTCAGGATGGTCAGCAATTGTCGATCGACGATTTATTTGTGCACGACGCCGTAATTACCGTCAGTGATGGTGACCAGTCGGTACAGCTGCAGGAAATCTGCTGGGAGGATCTGCCGGAAGACCAGCAAAAATTGGTCGCCGAGAATTTTGGTGACCGTTACGATTCCATCGGTGTCAATCTTTGTGTTTACGCGGATATCAATCAAACCATGCCCGGCGAAATTGGTAAAACTTATACCCTCAATATTCTGGCGGACGACCAGGAACTGACGGCGGTGACGACTATCCCGCCCCACGTTCCCATTGACAGTATTTATTTTCAAAACAGGACCGGTGACAATTCTCCCGAATATTTTGAATTGATTGCCAGTATCTCCGACGAACCGGGCCGTGCGGATTTTTACCGGTTTTTTACAAGTACCAATGGCAGTTTTTTTGATGCACCGCTGACTTCGGTGGGAGACGATTTGCTTTTTGACGGGCAGGAATTTGAATTTCCCCTCACCGAAGGAGAGACCTGGACCAATCCACCACCGGAAACCGGAGATTACGGTTTTTTCTTTGTCGGAGATTCAATTACCATCAAATGGTGTAATCTCGACGAACCACATTTTAATTTCTGGAGTACGCTGGAATTTAATTTTTTTAACCAGGGCCCCTTCGGTTCTTACACCCGCATTGATTCCAACGTCGAGGGTGGACTGGGCGTTTGGGGTGGATATTCGGTCAGTTATTACCGGGGCGTGGTAGAATAAGCTGATCCCCGGTCGCGAATTTATCAGTATCTTTGCATTATGGATAAAACAGTTAAAAAAACCTCGGATATCGAGGTAAAAGTTGGGCTCAACGAAGCCAATCTGCCCGTCAAAATTGAATGGCGTGCAACCGATAATCCGGACTTGAAAGAGTTTCAGGAATGCAAAGCGATGATGCTTGGATTTTTTGCCAAAGAATCTCTCGAAACCATGAAAATGGACCTTTGGACCACCGAGATGCAAATCAATGAAATGGATCGTTTTATGTTCCAGTCCCTCCGTGCCATGGCAGATACGTATTTCCGGGCCACCAAAAACAGCGAACTGGCGAGCGATATGCAAAAGTTTGTACAGTACTTCGGAGAGCAGACCAAGATTTTGGTAAAGGACGAAGGGAAAGGGTAGGGTGTTCAATTAAGAGAAAAAACTTCTAGCACTTTTCCCTAGAAGAAACAGGTTACAATTTTTTTGAATTGTACATTCAAATCTATTTTTATTGTTCCTTTTTTTGCAGAAAAAAAACGAAACCAAAAAATCTGCCGCCTGTCGCATTTTTCGAATTCGCTGACCCACCCGCTTAGCGGTTCATTCACTTCTCGCATTGTCATGCTCGACTCTTCGAGGTCGTTCATTCATCTAATAAAATATCAAACCGAATAAACTCGCTTTTGAGTTCTGTATTTAAATTTTAAATTATCGATTATCAGTCATTTACTTTTAATTTGACAGTCGTTTAGCTCAAACAGTATTCGTTTTAAGACATTTTATTAATGCACCGAATGGAAAAAAGCTCAAGGTCGGAAACTTCATTAAGCGGGAACAGTTCAGTTGTTAACAAAATTCTATCAAGCAGAAACTTTTATTATAGCTTGATTTTAAGGTCAAAAAGTGCAAGAAAAAAATTTTACGCCGCTTAGCATAGATTGAATACACTAGGGAAAGGGTAGTACGAAAGTTGCGGAGTTGTAGCGTTGGATTTTTAAAGTAAATGAATATTGGATATCGAATATTCGATATCCAATATTGATTTACGAAATTGTCAGCTATGGAGAATTAGTTAGAAGATGAAAGTTTATTTTTTTAATACGTTTAAGTTTTTCTAATAGCTTCAAAAAACTAAACATCCTAATACCTGATACAAACATTCTTCGTCTCCGTAAAAAACCGCAACGCTTCCCAGCCACCTTCCCGACCGACTCCGGACGATTTAACCCCACCAAACGGCGTCCTTAAATCGCGTAACATCCAGGTATTAATCCAGACAATACCCGCTTCGATGTTCCGTGCCATCCGGTGCGCACGCGAGAGATCCCGGGTCCAGATGGTGGCTGACAATCCGTACGGAATATCATTCGCATAACCCAGTACCTCTTCCTCCCGGTCAAACGGCATTATGGTGACTACCGGCCCGAAAATCTCTTCCTGATTTGTGCGGCAGCCAGGACTCAAACCTTCAATGATTGTCGGTTCCACGTAATATCCCTGATCGTGGGGCGCTTTCAGTATTTTCCGTTGTCCACCGCAAAGAAATTGGCCGCCTTCCGATTCGGCAATTTTAAAATAACTCAATATTTTTTCTAAATGCGGTTTGCTTACTACCGCTCCCGTGGTCGTATCGCTTTCCAGTGGGGGGCCGACTTTCAGCGCTTTGGTTTTCTTAATAAAATCATTTTTAAATTTTTCGTAAAGTGGCCGTTCGATCATGATACGGGAACCACAGAGGCAAATCTGTCCCTGGTTGGCAAAAGAAGAGCGCATCGTTGTTTCCAGCATTTTTTCATAATCACAATCCGCGAAAATAATATTGGGATTTTTACCACCCATTTCCAGCGATAGCTTTTTAAATCGTGGTGCTGCCAAACTGGCAATTTTTCCGCCGACCGCCGTGCTGCCCGTAAATGAAATGGCTTTGATCTGCGAATGCGTACTGATGGCATTTCCGATACCCGTTCCTGTTCCGTGGATAATATTCAGCACACCGGGTGGAAATCCGGCCTCTGCGGATAACCGGGCTAGCAAAAAAGCAGTCATCGGAGTAACTTCCGACGGCTTGGCAACGACCGTATTTCCGGCGGCGAGGGCAGGCGCGATCTTCCAGGTAAACAGATAGAGCGGTAAATTCCACGGAGTGATACACGCAACCACGCCCAGTGGTTGCCGGAGGGTATAGTTGATCGCTTCCGGTTGGTTCATTGCGTGGGAGGCACCCGAAAACTGCGTAATTGCGCTGGCGAAAAAACGGAAATTACTGGCCGCCCGGGGAATATCCACGGCCTTAGCCAGGGAAAGCGGTTTACCATTGTCAATGGATTCTGCCCGTGCGAGGTTGTCCAGATTACGGTCGATAAGATCGGCCAGTTTCATGAGCAGATCGTGACGGTGTTGTGGAGTCGTCGCTGACCAGGCGGGAAAAGCAGCTTGGGCAGCAGCAACGGCAGCGTTGACATCCGTCTCGTCAGAATCGGGTACTTCGGCGTAGGGAATGCCACGGGAGGGATCGTAAACGGGGAGGTACTTTCCGGTTGCCGGCTCCTGAAATTGATGGTTGATATGGTTAAGGATTCTTTGCATGGTTCGGGAGGTTCTTTATCAAATAAAAAAGTCAGCTTCCGGTAGTATTCAATCAACTTTTTCGGAAAATGAATATATGAATTATTTGAGCATCACGTTCCAATTGGGTCTGGGATATGATTGCTTCTTGCCGCTTGCTACTTGCTTTCTTCTATTGCGATTGTAGTGGGCAAATAGCAAAAAGCAAGCGGCAAATAGCATATTCCCCGTTTCCTGTCTACTCCTGCGCTTCGTACCAAAAACCAAGTCCTCTCTTGACCGCGTTACTCAGTGGTGGCAACTCTGATCTTGGAATTAATAAAGTTGAAATGTTATGCAGGTCGTTAAAAATGGGATGTTTAACCGCAGTTGCATTCAGATATTTGTGACCCGAAGATCCTCCGGTTCCCACTTTCCGGCCCAGCATCCGAAGTACCATCTGTGCGTGACGGTATCGCCATTCGGTCAGTAAACCATCTACGTCCATCAGTGAAATCAAGAAGCGATAAGGTAATTGCAGGATAGGTTCTTCGTTGTACAAACTGATAAAAAGTGCCGCCAGCGTAGCGTCATAACTCAGTCTTTGTTTTCCTTCGTTGACCAGTGTTTGGTGAACTTCTTTGTCCAGAATACTTTTAAAATAAGTATCGGTATTGCCCATCATCCGCAGTCGCATCTCTTTATCTTTTTTAGATAAATAATCAGAAGCACGGATGGCAGTGGCTTCATTTTCTACCATGTTTTCCACGGCTCCACGGTATTTTTCTAAAAAATCCCATTTCCCCAGCTGTAAAAAAGGCGTTCTTTCCAGCCAGTCTTCTACCGCCTCAAACAAACTTTTTCCGTCCTCGATTGCCTGTAATTCAGCTTGTTGTTTTTTGGAAAAAAAAGCGGCGTAGTGGTGACCGGCGTAGGTCATTCGTTGTGCTGTTTCCAGTCCCATGAGATTTTCAATTTTTCTAAATTGAAAACTCTGAAATCCGGAAGCTGGAAAAAGATATTTTCTGAAATCCAGAAATTCCAGCGGTGTCATAGATTCCATGATGGGAATCTGTTCGAGGAGTAATTTGAAAATTTTTCCTACCCGGGCAAGTCGTGCGACGGCTGTTCCCAGATTGCGTTCGTTGACTTGCTTGCGATCAAACATATTTATAATCGAGCTCAACTCGTGAATGGCTTGCTTGAACCAAAGTTCGTAAGCCTGATGGGTGATGATGAACAACATTTCATCGTGGGCGGGCTCGTCCTGCAGCTCTGCGCTTCGCAGATTTTGTGCATCGAGAATTTTATCCAGCCCCAGATAGGATTCGTAGTGTATCGTCGTGTATTTTTGTTTTTTCATATTTTTTTTGACAAAAAATAAAATTAAATTGTTTTAATTTCTAAAACCGATCCCTTGTTTCTCTTCGACGTCGGACTCCATTAACTCGAAGCTACTGATGTCGGCCAACGTCACTTGGTTGATGATTTCAGGGAGGCGTTCTTCGGGGGCGATATTGGCCATTCTCAGGTTTTGTCGCCTGATGGTTTCCTGAACGATTTTTCGAATAGTCCGGGCGTTGCCAAAATATTTGTGTTTACGGCTAAGTAATTTTTCAATGTATAATACCAGGTGTGCTTCCGCTTCCGGCTCCATTTTGAGTCCTTCGGCGGTAAACATCATCTGACTGATAGAAAGCAATTGTTCCTGATTATAATCCGGGAAGTTAAACCGTTTGTCAAAACGCGACATGAGTCCCGGATTGGCCTCAATAAATTGCTGCATTTCTTCCGGATAGCCTGCCACGATGACCATAAACTGTCCACGCTGATCTTCCATTCTTTTTAGTAAAACTTCAATGGCTTCCCGGCCAAAATCATTGGGACCACCCGATGTCAGGGCGTACGCCTCGTCAATAAACAGACCACCACCGATGGCCTCATCAATTTTTTCGGAGGTTTTAATTGCGGTCTGACCCACAAACCCGGCGACCAGCGAGCGGCGATCCACCTCAATCATTTGTCCTCTTTCAAGGATACCGAGCGCTTTATAAATTTGTACCAACAAACGTGCGATGGTCGTTTTTCCCGTTCCCGGATTTCCGGTAAAGACCGTGTGAATAGAAAATGCTTTACGGATATCTTTTCCGATTTCCCGGTAATAACGAACCAGTTTACTGATTTCATCCACTTCTTTTTTGATTTCTTCCAGGCCAACGAGTGCGTGCAGTTGCGTCAGCGCGTCGTTGAGCAGTGCGTCATCCACGGGCAGTAAATCGAGATCCTGAACGGCCACGGGAAAGGTACGGATAATATCTTCCGGTAAAATTTCGGAAAGGCTTTCCGGCGGGAGTTCCTCGATCTGCTCGTGATTTTTCATAATCCGGATGGCGAGATTTTGTTTGGCTTCGTCAATAATACCGTTAACGTAGCGGGCGTTACCAAACTGATTGTCCCGGTTCCGGTAAATTTCTACCAGTTTTTTATACATCACTTCGCGCGCTTCCGACGCCATCAGTACACCTCTTTTCTGGGCCGTGTATTCGGCAATTTCCATCAGGTCATCGGGCGAATAATCGGGAAAGTGAATCACATTTCTCAAGCGGCTGTTAAGTCCCGGATTACTGTTTAAAAACTGCGTCATCTCTTTTGGATAACCCGCAAAGATGATGGCGATGTCTCCCTTACCATCGGAGAGTTCCTTTAAAAGTACTTCAATTACTTCCCGACCAAAATCTTTGTTGTCATCACCCCGGTTGGTCAGGGCGTAAGCTTCGTCAATAAACAGGATGCCTCCTCTGGCCTGATCGAGTGCCTTTTTTACTTTGGGAGCGGTCTGACCGATAAATTCTCCGACCAGATCGGCGCGGCCTACCTCGTGAACTTTTCCGTGGGGTAGCAGGTCCAGGCTTTGATAAATTTTACCCAGCATATTGGCCACGGTTGTTTTTCCCGTGCCGGGATTTCCGACAAAGACACTGTGAAGATTTATTTTCTGAGAATCTTCCAGTCCTTTTTCCTGACGGATTTTCAAAAATTGTAAATAACTGGCCAGTTCGTTGATCTGGGTTTTTACCGAATCCAGGCCAATCAGTTGGTCCAGTTCTATTTTGGCTTCTTCGAAAGATAATTTAGTTTCGGGTTGTCCGGGCTTGCTGGAATGCAGTGCCTCTTTTGTTTTTAAATAATTGAGCGGATTGGATTCGGGGACAGATTCCGTTCCGATCTCAAAAGGTACCACGGCGATTAATTCATCCATAAAAATGATTTCTACCGTATAATTATCTTCAAACCAATAACCGGGCGTGTCCGCACCGTAGCCTGTATCCAGGAGGAACGTATCAGAAAGTGAGCGGATTTCTTTGTAATAAGACATAAATGCCTTTTGCTGACCGGCATCATTATAGAAGTTAAATTGTAATTCCAGGGGGAATTCTACTGGATTTTCCTGCAGTAATTTTATTGTAAGTTCTACGTTGACATAACGGGTGGTGGTGGCGTTAAATTTACTCAGGTACACCCGGTTGTCTCTGGGTACTCCCTTCGAATCACTTTCAAACAGGCGGATTTCTTTCAAATCAAAGTAAGGATTATTTTCCTGTTTAACCGGACCGCCGGATACAATATTAAAAGGAGTAATACCTATCAGCTCTTCGTCCAGAAAAACTTCCCACAGATATGCACCCGGTTTCCACCAGCCAGTTTTTGGGGTGCCCCAACCTTCGCGTACGTAAACGATATTTTTATCCTTTCCGACTGGTACCTCTTTATTCAGGGTACAAATTTCCTTTCGGGTGTTTTTTTCCCGGCAGATGAACTTAACATGGGCGATCCATTCCAGTTCATCAAATAATTTATTAAAAAAAGAGAGTTCACAGTAAATATACTTTGCCTCCTGGGCATCATATACCAGCCGGTACTTCTTTTCATTATGGTGGAGGTTTTCCTTGGAGCCAAATACTTTTATTCCCCTTAACTTGAAATTTCCTCCCAGCGCATTTTCTTTTTTATCGTCCTTTGACATCGCAGTAATATAATTTTAACCGTAAATATAACTAAGTAGACGGACTTATATTAAATAATTGGTCTGAAAATATACGGTATACGAATTTACGGGACATAATGAGTCGGTTCCTTTTGTATCCCGTCTTTTAAAAATGGTATATTTACTGGTTTACTAGTTCAACTTGAAATTACCGAGGAGGTTAGTTTATATGGAACATTTAAGATGGAAATTCGCCCAGGAACTGGGAGTGGAAGATAAGCAGCAACGGGATTATCTGGAAGATCAGATCAGTAACTGGTGGATTGCTTTTTATCAGCACGAGGCGAAAATTATAGCAGAAGTGGAGGCGGGAACCACTGTTTTTTTAAAGCAGTTTATGCGGGAGCATTTACAATCCAAAATAGCCGATATGGCCTGGGAAATTGGCTTTGATCACGAACACAATATCTATCAACTGGTACTAACGCCAGAAAACAACCTGCCACTTCGTCCTTTGGTAGCATTACTAATCAGCAGAGCTCCTAAACTTAAAAACTGGTCATTTTACGCCTATCGGCAACCCATTTCTTACCAATTGTCAGAAAAAACAGTTCATTTGAAGTCCGGTGAACCCTTACTGGATCTGCAGTTCAATGGAACGACGGGAAAAGAAAACAATATTGAGCTAAGTTTTTACTATCCGGGTATTAAAGCGGACAAATCACTTTATAATCTGGTGGTCAACCAGGCCTTTTTTATGCTCGAAGCCTATCTGGGGGAAGAAATTCTGGATAAATGGATCGGTATGATAGAAGTGCTGGATCATTCAGAAAATGATCCCCTTTTATTGCCATTGTCTGATCTCAAAATCTACGTTGATACACAGATAATAATGATCAGGAATAATTTACCCGACCAGCCCTATTACACCTTTTCGGAAGACAGTGACTGGATGTTGTACGAACTGGATCCTCCCGAAGCGGAAGATTATCTCCGGCAGGAAGATCTGTACATCGCCCGTACGATGAATCCGGATTTGTGGATCAATGTGCAGAGTGATCTCCCTTTTTATTCCGAGAATTATTCCCGGTTGGGAGAAACTTTTTGCTATTTGAAAATGGACGGGAAATTTTACGACGAAGAATCTTTTTTTGAATTAAAAACAGAAATTGAGCGCCAGCTTAATCAGGCTTTACTCGACGCAGGGTATGGCAGTGTTATCGGTAGTGGAACGGGCTTTCGGTACCAGTATATTGATTTGGCACTCCACAGGCTGAAAGCTGCGGTTCCGCTTATTCAACGGGTGACGACCAGACTGGGAACGCCCCGTTCTACCTGGTTGTTGTTTTTTGATACGACCCTGGAGCGCGAATGGATCGGAATGTACGAAGATACACCGGGGCCGTTTTTAGCAGATTAGATGAATGAACGATCTCGAAGAGTCGAGCATGACAATGCGAGAAATGAATGAACCGCAAAGCGGGTGGGCAAGCGAATTCAAAAAATGCCCGCCTGGCCGGCCGGCAGATTTTTTTTTCATTTTTTTTTATGGCCATGCAACCAATTGTCTTGTTTGTGCACATATATAAATGTCCGAACAAGCCGAAAATGGACCAGAATCATTGATTTCGAAAATAATAGGAGTAGGCAATTATCCAAGAACAAAAAATTTTAATCATGAATTTCACCTCAATTAAGTTGTATCACCTTGCTATCTTATTTTTAGCCCTCGCTACGTTCTCCGCTTGTGGAGATGATGAGGATGACAACCAGGATTTATCCATCGTGGCAACCGCTCAGGCCGACAATGAACTGAGTAGTCTGGTAGCCGCTCTGACTCAGGCAAATCTGGTTACTACCTTATCTGGTGACGGGCCATTTACCGTATTGGCTCCGACCAATGATGCTTTTCAGGATTTGCTGGACACCAACGATGACTGGGACGCACTTTCTGATATCCCGAACGATGTGCTGACCGACGTTTTGACTTTTCACGTTTTATCTGGTCGGGTAGCGGCGGCGGATCTGACCAACGATTATGTCCCAACCCTTAGTGCCGGACCCAACGGCGAAGGAGTTGTCTTGCAGGTAAATACAGATAGCGGTGTCACTTTCAATAACACCGCAACGCCAACTGCTACGGATATCGACGCTACTAATGGTATCGTACACAAAATTGACGAAGTGATGCTGCCACCAAACGTGGTACAGTTAGCACTGGACAATCCGATTTTCAGTACGCTGGTGGCTGCACTGACGGATTCCCGTCACACGACTGATTTTGTCGGAACCTTATCCGGCAACGGACCATTCACCATTTTTGCACCGACCAACGACGCTTTCCAGGCATTACTGGATTCTAACGATGACTGGGATTCACTGGCCGATATTGATATTGAGACCCTTGCGAGTGTATTGAGTTATCATGTAATAGCCGGTGCCAATGTACAGGCGGACCAACTGGTCGACGGACAGTCCATAACGACCCTTAACGATGGAACATTAACCATTGATCTGGAAGGCGGAGCGAACGTACAAACAACCAGTGGACAGACCGTTCCTGTTGCGCGGGCTGATGTCCAGGGAACAAACGGAGTAATTCACGTAATCGGGTCCGTATTAGCAGAATAATTTTCATAATTCATAACACTTTATGGCCAGCTTCGATCTTTCGGGGCTGGCTGTTTTTTTTTGGAACTATTTTATAGGAGGGAGCGGGAATTTTTTTAAATATTTGTGATAATTGATCAAGTGGTATTGTAAGAATCCCAACTCATTTAACAGGTGATTACCGCTTGGCAGTGATTGTCGTAACCTTTATAATATATTTTTCAATTAAAAGTAATATTTTTACATTCTAATATTTGAACTGTACATGAGCGAAAATGAAAGAATTAGTAAACTTGCAAAATCATTAAATTATCTTACTGATTATCAATTGTCTATGATTGAAAAATTGGTTGCCCAGTTTAATGTCAAATTTTCTGTTATTGAGAGAAATCTCAAATCTGATATAATTTCAGATTGTGTTCTTAATAATTTGGGGGATGTTCTTAGACTTCATCACTGTTTTTCTAAAGAACCATTTACAAAGGATAAATTTGAATTTGCAATTGTTAACACGCTTAACTTTTGTGGTTATTCTTCTATGTTAGCAGGAAAAGGTAACCCCGGGCACGATTTATCAATTGGCAATATAAAAGTTTCTTTAAAAACTCAGGCGGATAAAAGAATTAAAAGAGAAAAACTCCATATCTCAAAATTCATGGAGCTGGGTAAGGATGAATGGACAGATGACCCAGATCATTTGAAAAATCTATTGGCAAGCTTTATCTTTCACCTGAATAAATATGATAGAATTCTTACTCTCAGATGCCTGGCTAAATTTCCAAATGAATGGGAATATGAATTAGTGGAAATCCCTAAGAAATTGTTCCTGGAAGCGAGGAGAGGAACATTAAGAATGCAAACTAAAAGTAAGCAAAATCCTAAACCTGGTTATTGTGAAGTTTTTGATAACCAAAACGAAATCAAGTTTCAATTATATTTTGACGGTGGCTCTGAAAGAAAATTACAAATTAAGAATCTTAAGAAGAAACACTGCCTTGTTCATGCCTCGTGGAAGTTCAAAGAAGTTATAATATGATCAAAAAAGATTAGTAATACGTTTCTTTGATATTTTAGCATATTCTGGATTTATTTCAATTCCAATACATTTTCTTTGAAAATAACTACAAACTTCTCCTACCGTTCCTGATCCAAAAAAGGGATCAATAACAACAGAGTTTTCTTTTGTACTAGCAAGCAGACAAAGTTTTACTAATTCAGGCGGAAAAACAGCGAAATGGGCGTCTTTGAAGGGAGAAGTATTGATATTCCAAACAGTTCTCCTATTTTTTAATTTTCCGTTAACGCTTGGTTCTTTTATAGCTTCAGCGTTATAATAATACCTCTTTGACTTACTGAAAAGAAATACATACTCATGTGAACGAGTCGGTCTATCTTTTACAGACTCAGGTTGACAGTTTGGTTTATTCCATATAATATCTGATCTCAAATACCAACCATCTTTTTGAAGTGCAAAGGCTATTTTCCAAGGCACACCAATTAAATCTTTAGGCTTTAATCCTTTTGGAGTTGGAGGCCTGTAGCTCATAGCTCTTGCCGGATTCTTTTTATCAGAATCCCTCCATTTTCTATTTCCACTTGTATACGAGTCACCTATATTTAGCCATAAAGTACCATCTTCTTTCAAAGTTCTTTTGATTTCTCTAAATACTTTAACTAAGTCATCTATGTAATTGTCAATGAGTTGTTCCGCTCCAATCTGATTCTCTATTCCGTAATCTCTTAATCCCCAATAAGGAGGACTAGAAATGCAAGACTGAAAGGTGTTATTCGGGAGACTTGGTAAAACCTCGCGGCTATCTCCAACATATAAGGTCGTACTATTACCAATTTGAATTGAATCAAATTTTTCGTTTTTAGGTTTAATTTTTAGTGCTTCCATAATCCAAATATACTAACAATATTCCAGCTTTTTAATTACTAAAAGTAATAGTTAAGATTATTCTTAATATCGCTAAATCTGCGGATAGGTTCGATATTCTACCATACATTCGAGCACAAAGGATGCTCAAAATGTCTAAATCTGGCATAATTTTGCTTTTCGGGATTGAAAACGAAATATTTAGTATTTTTTATAGGGGGATAGCGTTATATTGGTGTCAAATCTACTGTAAGCATTAATTTTTGGAGGTTTTAAACAGCTTCAATAACTGGAAAGTGTTCAGATTAGTATATGGAAAAGATTAATTATACGGGTTTAATTCATAAAGAAATTACCGGTGTTATCACTTCGGAAGAATCAGCATTGTTGAATGACTGGCTCACTGAAGATACGCGACATTCGGATTTGGCGGAGGATATTCGGGGAATCTGGATTTTAAGTCAAACAAAAATGAGTGGATGGGAACCAGATGTAGAAGGTGGATTGGCAAAACTCAAACAACGGATTGAGGAAGATGAAAATAGTGGTAAGGTCACCAGACGTCCGGTGATATTTTCTATTTTAAAATACGCGGCGGCGGCTTTGTTTTTATTTAGCCTGGGATATTTTGTAAAAGGTGTAAAAAGCCCCGACCTGCAATGGCAGGTCGCAGAAACACAGACCAACGAAATTAAAACGATTGCTCTCGAAGATAACAGTCAGGTAACTCTGAACGGAGGAACTTATTTTTCTTTTCCAAAAGCCTTCGGTTCCGGTGAACGGATGGTAAAAATGGACGGAGAAGGATTTTTTGAAATCGCCCGTGACGAGAACCGTCCATTTTCTGTAGAAATGGACCACGGTACGGTACGGGTTCTGGGGACCAGTTTTAATATTCTTAATGATCCGGAAACTAACACAACGACCATCTCGGTCGCTACCGGTACAGTGGCTTTTATTCCCAAAAATAGTAAACAGGAATTTATTCTGAATGCTAACGACAAACTTATATACAACGCGAACAGCCAGCAATATCGTCAGGTAAAAAATCTTTCTCCCAACGATTGGTCCTGGAAAACAAATGAACTGGTATTTCAGGATACCAAACTAAAAGAGGTCATCCCAGCCATCGAAAAACATTTTGACATCCGTTTAAGCTTGAAAAACACGGAACTGGCGGACTGCCGGAATTTGACGGCCACCTTCACCGAGGCCAACAAAATGGACGTACTGTCCGCCTTGACCCTTACGGTAGGTGTAGAAATTAAAAAAGCAAAGGCGGCAGATACCTTTGTACTCTTCGGTGGAAATTGCGAATGATCTCTGGCCCGATTACGCCGGTTTTTACAGAATTTTTTACCGGATTATTGTTTGATTTTACGTAGTTTTAGCCGACCAAATTAAATACACTGGATGAGTCGGTTTTCTATATTTTGTTGCTTAATGTTAGCCAGCCTGACCGCTATTGCTCAACCAGTCCTGGAGAAATTAGTCAATTTTTCGGTTACCGACCAATCTTTCGAGCAAACCCTTTATCAATTCAGCCAGGTGGCCGAGGTAAAACTCACATTTAGTAACGACATCTTACCACCGGAAAAACTTACCTATAAATTTTCTAACGCCTCAATACGGCAGATTCTCAATACTCTTTTGAAAGATACGGAGCTGACTTACCGGATTATTGGTGGTCAGATTGTTATTTTTAAAAAGAAAAAAGTTAAACCCCGTCACACGATTCATGGGTATATCGAAGACCTGGAAACCGGTGAAGTGTTGGTCGGAGCCACCGTTATGGTCGATCAGGTAAATATTGGGACTAGCTCCAACGGCTACGGATTTTTTAGTTTAGAACTGGAAGAAGGCAGCTACGAAGTGACGGTTTCTTACCTCGGATACCAACGCTACCAGGAATCGCTGACCCTTACGAAAAGCGAAAGTGTCAAAATAGCGATGCGACCTTCTCTCACCATCGAAGAGATTATTGTGGTAGCCGATAATATTCCGGTCTTTGAACCGGATGACTACGTAGACAAGCTGGTCAGTGCTCAACTGAGCGCCATGCCGACACTGGGAGGCGAAAAGGACATTTTCCGGCTGGCCACTCATCTGCCCGGCGTCAGTACCGGAACGGACGGAGTAGGCGGAATTCATGTCCGGGGAGGCAGTATTGATCAGAATTTATTTTTGCTGGATGATGTACCTATTTACAATCCCACCCATTTGCTGGGCGCTTTTTCTATTTTTAATAATGATGCCATCAAATCGGCCAACTTCCTGCGCGGACGATTTCCGGCCCGGTACGGCGGTCGGTTGAGTAGTGTGATTGATGTCCGAACCAAAGACGGCAACCTGAACGAATGGGAAACGACCGTCGGAGTAGGATTGGCGAGTGTAAAATTTTCGACGGAAGGACCACTGGTAAAAGGAAAAAGCTCTTTCTTCCTGGCCGCCCGAACTACTCCGTTGGGTATTTTTATCAAAAAAGTAACACGGGATAATAAAGCCAGCAGAAATCAGGAAGGTGAAACGGATTTGTCTTTTTACGATATAAATGGCAAGTTGCACTATAAATTTTCCGACAGAAATAAACTGTACCTGAGTTTTTATAAAGGCAGCGACCGCTACGAAGACGATACTTCTGTTTGGTACGACTTGTCCTTCGGCAACGGAACCCTGAGCAATCAGGATCGCACCATTGACGATATTCACTGGGGAAATACGGCGGCGGCGCTGCGGTGGAACCATTTGATCAGTGACAAAATATTCTTGAATACCAGCCTGACCTTCAGTGAGTACAATTTTGCTTCCCAGTCGATCGCCACCCATACGGATACGCTTTCGACGGACCAGTCCGTGTTGAACATCAACCGATTTTTGAGGTTTAGCACCAAAATTCAGGATGTCGCGCTGAAAATGGACCTTGATCATACTGTTTCCAAGCGGTATAAGTTACGGTACGGAGGGGAGATGACTTCTCATCGTTTTACCCCCGGTGTAGCTTCCGAAACGGGAGACTTTTCCCTGACGGATGGGGATTTTTCCATTGCTCAGAATTTTTTCGATTCTATTGACAATCCAACCATTCCGGCAACGGAATTTGCCCTTTACACGGAGCACGATCTGAGCTGGAAAAAATGGAATATCCGGATGGGACTCCGGTGGTCGGCCATGGCCGTGGAAGGCGTTTTTTATCAATCGCTGCAACCGCGATTTGATCTGAGCTGGCGTCCCTGGCCACGATTTCAGGTGCATACCGGTTTTAGTTATAATCAGCAATACCTTCATCTGTTGAGTACCTCGGGCGTAGGCCTGCCAACCGATATCTGGATTCCTTCCACCCGGCAAATCCGCCCCGAAGAAGCCCGGCAGGTAGTGCTGGGATTTAAGAGTTTATGGGCCAATAATTTTGAATTTGGAATAGAAGGTTATTATAAAAAAATGGATCATTTACTGGAATACACGGAGAATGCTTCTTTTAGTTTTATCAATTCCAGAAATTTTCAGAATAATGTGGTCACCGGTAGCGGTACTTCCCGTGGAATTGAGTTTTTATTAGAGAAAAAACTGGGGCGTTCCACCGCGTTATTGTCCTATACCTGGTCAAATACCGACCGTACTTTCGCGGATATCAATAACGGAGAAACGTTTCCCTACCGGTTTGATCGTCGTCATAATCTGAAATTCACGGGAAGTTACCGGCTCAGTGAACGTTGGACCTTTGTGACCAACTTTGTCTACGGCAGCGGACTGGCCGTCTCCTTGCCTTCCGGGGTTTTTACCTTTGCCAACCCCAGTAGTTTCCAGAATCCAATCGAAGTTTTAGTGTTTTCAGAGCGCAATGGCTTCCGGCTTCCGCCCAATCACCGGTGGGATATTGCCTTCAATTGGCGGAAAATTGGGGAAAATATCGAACAGAACGCCGGAATTGGTGTTTATAATTTATATAATCATAAAAATACCCTATATTACAGACTAGGAAGAAATCCGGATAATCCCTCTGAACCGGCTTTTCTCCGTGCTACTTTGGTTCCAATACTACCATATATTAACTATACGATTAAATTTTAGTGACCATGCTGAGTCGTTTTACAGCTATTTTCCTTCTCTTACTGCTCTTCTGGAGCTGCGAAGAAGTGGTGGAGCTGGACGTAGCATTTGATCCGGCAGTCGTCGTCGTTTCAGAAGTAGCTCCCGGACGGCAGGCCAGGGTAAGTTTGAGTCGGGCCCGTCCGATACTTTCTCAGTCACCTACCGAATATGTGGTGGCCGATGAAGTAACGATCTTGAATCGTCGAACCCGCCAAAATACAGCATTGTTTTTGCACGAGCCTGATAAAGATACACTGAATCCAACGGTAGAACAATTTCCTTTCTATCTGTCCAGAGAACCGATAATTACAGGAGGTACCAGTTACGAATTGATGGTAAAAGTAGGCCGGGAAGCGCCGATTTCTGCCATTACAACCATTCCTCAGCAAGTGGCCATCCAATCTCTAAATCTTATTGATTTTAGTGAGAATATCGATCCGAGAGAAGATGATAAATTTAATATTGACTTCAATCTGAGTTTTAACCATAACTCCCGAACTTCAGCATCTTACCACCTCATTTTTTATTTTATATACGCAGTGCAGCAGGGAATAGAGTCGGATACCGTTTTGCTGAATCGGCTGCAGATTCCTGCCGTTGAAAATATCTCAATGCAATTTCCCTATACCTTTGATTTTGAAAATGGCGTACTTATCCGGGGAGAGGATATGTCCGAAGGAACACACACCATAGAAGGGAATTTGTCGGTTAATTTCAACCAGGAAGATTCTCCTTTTCCACCGGAATTATGGGTAGAACTACGAAATACCAACGCCGATTATCAAAACTATCATTTTAATCTTTCCCGGCAGTTAAGTCAGCGGGATTCTATTCTTTCTCAGGCTATTCTGGTTCCTTCCAATGTCAATAATGGATTGGGTGTATTCAGCGGATATAACCTTGACATTCAGTCAGTTCGTCTCACCAACTAAGGTCACCCCGTTCCCGTTTTTATCCTTCAGATTTTCCTTAAAATATCGTATTTTTGCAATTCTTTTTAAAAACAGTATCTCTTTTTCGGGTATACAAAAAAATAAATCATGCTAGCAGCGAATAATGTAGGATTGCAATACGGTAAGCGTGTTCTCT
>CAKZUV010000196.1 GCA_937921555.1 uncultured Saprospiraceae bacterium | reverse complement strand
CCTGTAGCAGAAAATATTTTTTTTGCTCAGATAATTTTCGTTATTTTTTATGGAAATAATTTCAAATTTTTATTTGAGGTGATTCGAACACTCTGCGTTGTAATAATAACTCCAACGCTTTAATCAGTTTTTTTTTAAAATAAACGAAGTCTTCGTATTTATAAATACTTTTGAAGCTTTGGAGTTTATACACGCATATTGGAGACCACATTTATGAAGCATGCCCACCGAAAAAATAAAATCGTTAATATGCTACTAACAGGAAGCTTTTTATTGTTAGCCGCAAATAGTTTTCCAGGATCAGACTACTAACGTAGCCTGTAACGGTGACAACGACGGAGCAATCAGTATTTCCGTAAACGGCGGTACGACTCCTTATTCTTATGAATGGAGCAACGGCGCAACTTCTGAAGACTTGACCAACCTGACGGCTGGTGAATACACCGGAACTGTTACCGATGCCAACGGTTGTTCTATCGCTGCTAACGTAACGATTACTGAACCTGCAATATTTGCAGGTCAGTTAAATATTGATAACATTACTTGTAGCGGAAATAATACCGGACAGATTGAACTTTCTGTTTCTGGTGGAACTGCGCCTTATACTTACATTTGGAGTAACGGAGCAACCACACGTAATCTAACCAATCAAAGTGCAGGAATGTACAGCGTTACCATTAACGATGCAAATGATTGTACGATTGATCTTTCGGGAGAAATCATGGAAACAGAACAATTAGAAATTGAAACGCAGAACCTGGTAAATGTAACGTGCGAAGGTAATTCAAATGGATTAATTGACATTAATATTGTTGGAGGTACCACTCCTTATAGTTTCAACTGGAGTAATGGTGCTAACAGCGAAGACATTTCTAACCTAAGTGCCGGAGCATACCAAGTAACAATTACCGATGCCAACGGATGTGAAGGCTTTTACGAAAATACTATTTCGGAGCCAGCCGGGCTGGAATGTAAAGCAAATATTCAGGCAGATCTTACCACGCGAGGAGGATCAGATGCCAGCTTAATAGCTTCTGGCCTGGGAGGTACCGCACCATATAGTTACTTGTGGAATACCCAACAGACAACTGCTGAGATCAGTAATTTAAGTGCTGGTAGCTACCAGGTGACAATTACAGACCAAAACGGATGTCAGTGTGAGACGACCATTGCCATTAATGATCCTGCCAGAGTCGGTGACTTTGTTTGGGAAGACTTAAACGGAGATGGTATTCAGGATGCAAATGAGCCGGGTATTGCCAACGTAGAAGTTACCCTGACGGGAATTGATACAAATGGTGATGAGGTGAGTTTGACAACTACGACTGATGAAAATGGTGCGTATGACTTTGACGGCTTGCTGCCAGGCACTTACAAAATCTCCTTTGCGACACCAGCTGATTTCACATCTACAACTGCCAACGTTGGCAATGACAACCAGGATAGTGATGCAGTCGATGGAATGACCGAGGACTTTACCATTGAATATGGTGACGAGGATGTAAGCTTCGACGCTGGATTTTACAATCCGGTCAATATCGGAAACTTTGTATGGCTGGATGCTGACAATGATGGTATTCAGGATGCTAACGAAGCCGGAGTTAACGAAGTACTGGTTAGTTTAATCGACTTAGGTCCAGATGGAGTTTTTGGAACTGCTGATGATGTATTAGTAGCAACTCAAACTACACAGACGAATAACGGTGCGGATGGCTATTACCAGTTTACGGAAGTAGCCCCGGGCAAATACGTAGTAAAATTTGCGTTAACTGATTTACCCGTAGAATATGAGTTTACCGAACAAAATGCTGGTGGTAACACCGTAGACAGTAACGTTGATCCTTCAACTGGCCAAACAGAAACCATCATGGTGATGTCTGGTCAAACGGATGACAACAGTATTGATGCCGGTTTAGTATTGGCATGTGATGTAAACGCAGCCTTTACGACACAGCAGGAATTCTGTGAAGATGAGTTGGCTCAATTTACGGCAGAAGATGCCGGACCAGGTGCTACCTACGAATGGGTTTTCTTCAACGGACCTAGTAGTTCTTCTACTTTTATCGGAACCAGAAATGGATATGATATTCCATTCCGCTTCACTTCACCAGGTGACAAATTTGTCAAGCTGGTAGTTACTTTACCGAATGGTTGTCAGGCTACCGAAGAAAGCGTTATAAATGTGGGCGGTAATATTACCAGTGGTGGAACAATCGGTTCAGATGAAGAAAACTGCGGTGCTTTTGATCCTGCAATCATCACAAGCATGAGTAGCCCTACGGGTGGTAACGGTAATTTTGAATTCATCTGGATGAAAAGTAACCAGTCAAATCCGCCTACCAGTTTGCAAGACCCGGCGTGGGAAATCATTACTGGTGCAAACGGGCTGGATTATGATCCTGAAACGATTGAAGAAACTACTTACTTTATCCGTTGCAGCCGTATGGAATACTGTACAAATTACATTGGAGAATCGAACGTAGTAGTTAAATCAGTGAATGGAGATCTTATCTCTGAATTCAGTACCGACGATTATATCTGCTGGAAGAGACCGATTGAGTTTATGGCTGACCTGCAAAACGCAGATGCCTCTTACCAGTGGGTAATTTTCAGTGGAGAAGATCAGACCGGCACCTACCTCGGAGCAAGAGAAGGAACGACCATGGACTTTACATTCAATCAGTCAGGTGCACATTACATACAGTTACAGGTAAGTTTACCGAACGGTTGCAAAGGTACCTACGGAGAAACCATCTTTGTAGATGGATACTCCCGGGTTTGTGGGGACAGTATTAATCTGGCAGTAGTGACCGCTATTAATTTTGATGCACAGCCGGAAAGTGACGGTACGGTACTTTTAACATGGGATATTTCAAACGAGCCGAACAACGTTCAGTACACGATTGAATATTCCACCGGAGATGATGACTTTGAAGCCATTGGTAACGTAAGTGGTAACTTTTCTGAACACTACGAATTTGTAGACGATGCCCCAATGTTCGGAATTAATTATTACCGTTTAAAGTATGTTTACGAAGATGGCACTATTGACTTTTCTGATATCAAGCAGGTTGTCATGCGATTTGATGATAAGCAGCAGGTCAATGTATTCCCGAACCCAACCCAGGACGTAACCCGTCTGAGATTGGCAGAAGCGGAAGATCAGGACATCACAATCGAATTGATTAACGGACAGGGAATTACCCTTGAAAAAGTAATGTTACCCGCAGGTGAGACGGATGTAGAATTTGATCTTAGTCTATACAAAAGCGGACATTACTTTATTTACATGCAAAAGCAAGGTAGAAAATCATTATTGAGCCGGGTTATGAAAGTAATCGACTAATAAATGATTATTACTTAGTTTTATAAATATTGATAAGAAAGGATCGCTGCAAGGCGGTCCTTTTTTTTGCCTTTTTTTGGGCCTTTTTTTTACTAAAACAATGCTTCCCATCCCGTTTTTCACATAAAACAAAATCTATATGGTATCGTATTTGTTAACTTTCGTTTATATTTTCGATAACAATCCACCCGTCTTTTACCGTTCCCTCTTTTTCACTGTCTCCTATACCGTTCTCCCGTGACATAACCTGATACGACTCGACACTCCCGAAAAATCAACTTTATTTAATCCCATGAATTTAAAAAACCTTTAATGAGAAGACGTCAACCAAACCTAGGTCATAACCAACCAAAAAGACGAAACCTTCTTACCTTTTTCTTTACTTACAACTTACTATTCACTTTATGTGCTTTCACTTCAACGGAGGCATTTTCACAAAACATTCTCTTTGACCGTACTATTGGTCAGACTGAACACTGTAACGGTGTTACCACCTATTCTTTTTATCTGAATTTAGACAACATTAGCACCGAAGAAAAATTCTACCAAATTTCAAACGGAAGCATGGTAGAATATGACGACGGAACTGCCCGTCTGACAGGTACTGCCACCAATAATGTCCACCCGACGCAAAGCTGGAATTTTGATGTAACCTTAGCAGGCCGTACTTTTAATAGTCCGGCGGGAAGTCCCAAAGATCACAATTGTCAACCTACCATAACAGATGATTGGTATTATTATACCAGTGTTAGTGGTTCTTTTTATGGAGGAGGAGATTTTGAAGGGGCTGAAATTAGTATAAGCCGCAGAGGCCCCGCGTTTCAGATGGGTACTGGTGCTAACGTCAACGAAATCAATAGCAAATTTGATGGTTGTGGCTGGCACTTTCTGGACTTTGTAAGTCAGCCAAACAATGGTTCTGCAATTAATGGAACCGATGGTGACTTTAACATATCTGTTTCCGGCGTTCCCATGACGGAAGATCAGAGTTGTGGTGGATCTATTTCTAATTTCACCCTGACCAACGGAACGGAAAATTTAATACTCACAGACGGTAGTTCTTACACAGTAAGTGAACTGCCGGACGGAGCTGAATTACTCGCAGAAGTAAACGGTCCACACGGTAGTTTAAAATTTGATGTGAGTGGAACATTGAATACTCAAAACATTTTGCCTTATAGTTTCATCTGGAATCCAACACCCGGTACTTACACCATTTATGCTCAGTTATTTTCTGAAGACAATTTGGAAGGTACCAGTTGTGATGATGAATTAATTACCATCACCATCCTTCCTGACCCCGTAGTGCCAACAGCCATGATTGTTACACTGGGAGAAGATCAGCAATTTTGCGAAGGAGATGCCATTACGCTTTCACCAAACACAAGTAACACTTCTGCGTGTGAATTATTCTGTGCCGCAACTGGCAACGAACTAATCGCTCACTATGATATGAACGACTGTGCTGCTTTTAGTAATGATAATTCCACCTACGTTTACACAGAATTTGACGCAGCGGTCAATACCCTCAATTGTGCCAGCGTTACGACTAGTAAAATATACAGATTTCAGGGAAAACATTCCTGTACTGATGATCACGACACCCAAAATGCAGGGGACGCGGTTTGTGTAGGAATGCCGGATATCAATAGTTTTGTGGCCAATCACCGCCAGTCGGTTCGTCTGGATGTAACGGTAGATCCAACAAATGGTCACGCGGGTCTTACCGGTTTGAGTTTCCGGGAACTGGCACCTACCGATTATTTGTGGTCCGCAGAAGGACTACCCAACAATACAGGCACCAATAATTATCCAACTAAGTTTGGAATACGTGTTTTAAAATCTGGTACAGAAATTTTCCGGATGGAAGATATGGCAACTTCTCAAACCTGGGAAACACAAACTTTTGATTTTGCCGGATTAAATGATTTTACAGTTGCTGACATTACCACTTTTACCGTTGAATTACTAGCTTATGATCTGGTAGGAAATGGTGCTGCTGTCTCCGCCTGGGACATCGATGATCTGAAAATATTCGGAGGATGTTGTACGCCACAAATCGACACTGATCTTAGCTACGCCTGGTCAGATGGATCTACGGAAGAAACCCTGGAGGTAACCACCGCTGGAACGTATCTGGTAACGGTAACTGATTGTGCTGGTTTAACCGCAGAAGATGAAATCGTTGTTTCTACTACGACCATCAATGCCACATTAACCGCTACTAATGTTAATTGTCAAAATGATACCAACGGAACAATCACTACCACTATCACCACAGGAGCAGCACCTTTTACTTACTTGTGGAGTAATGGTAGCACCAACGAAAATCTGACAGCAGTAGCTGCCGGAAATTATGCGGTTACCATCACGGATGATAATGGTTGTATCTACACCAATAATATTGACGTCACCGAGCCAGCTCAATTAGCAGTTTCCGGCTCAGTTGTTAATTTAAATTGTAATGCTGACCAGAGCGGTGAAATTGATCTTACCGTTTCAGGAGGAACTTTACCTTACACCATTTCCTGGAGCAATGGTCCCGCAACCGAAGATTTAAATGGTTTGCCAGCAGGCACTTACACCGCAAATATAACGGATGCCAACGGTTGTTCTTTATCCGAAGAGTTTACAGTAACGGAACCCACTGTTTTAGAAATTACGGGTACCACTACTCCACCTTTATGTGCCGGAGATGATAATGCAACTGCCAGCGTTATGGTTAGTGGTGGCAACGGAAATTACCAGTATCTATGGAGTAACGGAGGAACAGAAAATACCATAACGGAACTAACGGCTGGCACTTATACCGTCACTGTTTTTGATAATAACAATTGTCAGAGTATTACGGAACTGACCATCGAAGATCCTGCTTCATTATCTTCAAACATTAATATTACTGAAAATGTATCTTGTGCGAATGGAAGCAATGGAAGCCTGGAAGTAATTGTTACCGGAGGAACAAGTAGCTATTTTTACCAGTGGAATACTGGCGCAACTACCAGCTCGTTGAATGGACTGGCCGCAGGCACTTACGAAGTAACTGTTTCTGATGTCAATCAGTGCAACACTATCCAATCGGTTACACTTTCTGCGCCCGAAGCAATCAGTGTAGTACCTGATGCTGTTGAAAATATAAATTGCAATGGTGACCAGGATGGTTTGATTGAAATTACGGCTGCGGGTGGAATGATGCCTTATTCTTTTTTATGGAATAATGGTGCGACTACCGCAACTTTAAACAATCTAAGTGCCGGTACTTACACTCTGACTGTAACAGACAATAACGGTTGTACGACTGAATTTATCCAGACAATTTCGGAACCAGCAGCATTGACCATTACGGAGTCAGATATTGTAAATGTCAATTGTGAAGGAGGATCTACCGGGAATGTTTATTTATTACTGGAAGGAGGAACCACTCCGTATACTTTCAACTGGAGTGACGGTTCTACTAATCAGGACTTGTTAAATGTAGTTGCCGGAAACTACGTGGTCACGATTACCGACGCTGCCGGATGTAGCGAAATGGCAGATTTTACCGTAAACGACGGAAATAGTTTTGCCATTGAATCTTTTGATTATTCTACCTCTGTAACTTGTGCCGGCGCCACAGATGGTTTTGCCAGTTTTGTTGTAACGGAAGGTCAGTTTATCAACGACATTACCTGGAGTAATGGCAGTACGGAAGCATCTGTAGAAGATCTGTCTGCGGGTATTTATTCGGTTACGGTAACCAATTTCAACGGATGTATTGCTATTGATAGTATTGGAATTACAGAACCAGCGGTATTAAGCGCTCCAGTTTTTATCACAAATGAAATAAGTTGTCACGATGGTCAGGATGGTGTGGCAGAAATACTTGCTACGGGGGGAACAACCCCATATACGTACACGTGGAGCGATGGTTCAGCCGATGCAATAAAAGACGAACTATCTGCGGGAACATACGAAGTCACCGTAACCGATGGCAACGGTTGTCAGGCAATCGAATCGGTTAACTTTACGGCTCCGGAAGCAATCGCCATAACCTTACTTGAAAAAACAGATGTTGTTTGTAACGATGGAAACGAAGGAAATATCGTACTTCTTTCTACCGGCGGAACGGCACCGTTGAACTACCAATGGAGCAACGGTGAAAATACGGCAACACTTGATAATTTAGTGGCCGGAGATTATACCGTAACCGTAACCGATGCCAATAATTGTGCAAATGAACTAACCGTAGTCATCGAAGAACCAGCATTGTTAACCGCAACCGTTGCCACCACTAATGCAACCTGTTTTGCGGAAGCAAATGGTACCGCTACCACCACCGCAGCGGGAGGAATTGCACCTTACACTTTCAACTGGAGTAACGGTGCAATGACAGAAAGTCTGACAGCATTAACGGCTGGCAACTACGGCGGTACGGTAACTGACGCCAACGGATGCAGCGTGGAAGTGAACTTCGATATTACACAACCTGATGCCACGGAGCTAACAGCGGAGTCTGTAATGCCAACCTGTGAGGGAGGTTCGGACGGAAGTATTAACCTGACAGCAAATGGCGGAACAGGTAGTTTCACCTATATCTGGAGCAACGGAGCAACCACCGCAAACCTTGAAAACCTTAGCGCTGGTATTTACGCTGCCACAGTAACAGATGAAAATAATTGTATTACTGAAACAGCCGTAGAAATAGTTAACCCTACAGCTCTGACCTTAACAGCCAGCACCAACAATATTGACTGTGCGGGGAATGAAAGCGGATTGATTAATATCATCGTAAACGGCGGATTAATGCCTTACGAATACACCTGGAATAACGGGGAATCTACGGCAACTATTGATAACCTGGCAGCCGGAACTTACGAAGTAACCGTGAGTGATGCCAACGGATGTTCTGTTAATGCGGTTTACGAAATCAACGAACCAAACGCATTGACCGCTACGACCGAAGTAACCGACGTACGTTGTTTCAGCGGAGATGACGGACTAATTGAAGTATTTGTAAACGGCGGAAACGCACCATACAACTACGAGTGGAGTAATGGTAATAATCTACCGGTTAACGAAGATGTAACTGCGGGCGAATATAGTGTTACCGTTTATGATGCCAATCAGTGTAGTATTACCACTACGGTAACGGTCACCGAACCAGCCGCTTTAAATCCATTTTTATTTTATAATTCAAATGTATATTGTTTTGGAGAAAGCAACGGAGCGATTGATGCCGGAGCCAACGGAGGAGTCGCACCTTACACCTACCAGTGGAGTAACGGCGCAACAACCAGTGCCGTCGAAGGTTTAGCAGCGGGCGATTACGAACTGACCGTAACCGATGCCAATAATTGTATCCAGACATTAAATGTCACCGTGGACCAACCCGAAGAGATTGCCATCAATGTATTCAGTATTCGCAGTCCGGGATGTTTTGGCGGGATGGATGGATCTGCCCGGGTATTCGTTGGAGGTGGAAATGCACCTTATACCATTAATTGGGACAACGGACAAGATGGTACCACCGTGGTAAGTTTAACCGCAGGCACCCATACACTGACCGTAACTGATGCCAGTGGCTGTGTCAAGGCCGGAAGTTTTGAAGTAGCAGAAACACCTTTGCTGGAAACCGAAGCAACCGTATCAAATACACTTTGTGTTGATTCCAATGATGGATCAATTGTAGTTTCTCCCTTTGGAGGCACGGCACCTTATGCTGCTAGCTGGAATAATGGGATGAATGGCTTTTCTGTTACTAATTTAGCCGCAGGCATCTACACAGCTACCGTTACAGATGCCAATAATTGTTCAACTGAAAGTACTTATGAAATAAGTTCGCCAGCAGAAATACGTGCTAATCCAATAGTTGTCAGTGAGACTTGTGAAACTTTGGGAAGTATTGATCTATCTGTTACTGGTGGAACGGCTCCCTACACTTATCTGTGGAATACCGGTGATACCACGGCTTCTATTGCGGAGCTGACTGGAGATCTCTACAACGTATCTATAACAGATGCAAACAATTGCGAAGCAGTCTTTGGGATTAATGTTCCGGGTTATCAGGAACTAAGTTTTGAGTCGGTAGCTAATCTGCCCGTTCGCTGTAACGGAGGAAATACCGGATCCGTCATCACTAACGTAACTGGTGGTTTCACCCCTTACACCTATAACTGGAGTAACGGGGCTACCGGATCAACTATTTCTGATCTGGAAGCAGGTACCTACACCTTAACCGTTTCTGACTGGGGTGGTTGTGAATTAGTAGAAAGTTTTGAAGTAGGAGCAGCAGACGCCCTTAGCGGAGGCATTGAAATAGTCACCCCCGTTAGTGCTCCGGGAATGAGTGATGCTACCTTAGAAGCAATGATCACCGGAGGCGTACCAGCCTACACATATCTGTGGAATACTGGAGCTGCTACGGCTACTTTAGAAAATGTGCCTTCGGGTGATTATAGTCTGACAGTAACGGATCAATTTGATTGTAGTGAAACTTTTGTGGTAACCGTAGCGGAAGGACTGGATTGCAGCAACGTAGCCGCTGTTATCAATCTGGACCGAAGTTTCTGTCAGGAATCTGCTGCTACCTTTGCTGCGGAAGACATGGGTGCTGATACCCGGTACGACTGGGCATTTTACGACGGACCGGACAGCAATAGTCCATTTGCCGGAACTGCCAGTGGTCAGCAAGTAGATTTTACTTTTGTGAATGCTGGTGCGAAGCGTATTCAGCTTACCGTAACAACGACCAATGGTTGTACTACTAATGCGGAGCAGATCATTCAGATTTCTGAAAACGTGATCGACGGTGGAATCATCGGAATGGATGAAAGCAGTTGTACGGCCTTTACCAGTAGTTTGATTGAGCATATTGAATTACCGGGAACTGGCGCAGATACGTACGAATATGTCTGGATGTACAGCTTTTCCAATACAGCGCCTGTGGACATCAATGACCGTAACTGGATGCTGATCGATGGTGCTACCGAGGCAAGTTACCAGCCAGGTGAGATCAGCGTATCTACCTATTTTGTACGTTTCAGTAAGAGTACTGGCTGTAGTGGTTTTACTGCAAGTTCTAATGTGGTAGCCAAAGAAGTAAACGATCCGGGGATCGCAGCGAATTTTGAAGTAGACCAAGCTATCTGCCTGGAAACTGAGATCACCTTCCTCGCCACGGATGCAGGTCGTAATGCGACTTACAACTGGAATTTCTTTGGTGGTAACAGCCCCAGAGGTAGTTACATCGGGTCAAGAAGCGGTCAGTCCGCGACGTTCGCGTTTAGAAGTGCCGGAGAAGTATTCGTACAATTGCTGATTGAATTACCGAACGGATGTTTACTGAGTAAAGATTCCGTCCTGACGGTAGAAGAAGCTGGCAGCAGTGCTTGTTTGCAGGAAAGTCTGGTGATCATTCAGGAATTTGGTACGATGATCGACCGCTCCGAAAACTCAGTGGCTTTCTGGTCCATTGAGGAAGAACTGGCAAATGTACATTACGAGGTAGAACGGTCTTCGGACGGTGGCAGAAACTTCGATATCATTGGAGTCGTTAGTGGTGATTTGAGTGGCAGCTACTTATATGTTGATCCTGCGCCGTTACCCGGAATTAGTCATTACCGATTGAAAGTAATTCACCCCACGGGCGAGTTACTATTCTCAGAACCAGTAGTACACCAGATCGAAACGGAGATTGAAGGTTATACTTATCCAAATCCAGCATCGACCTCTACTTTCCTGAGATTGAATGAACCACTGATTTCAGATACACAGATGGAATTAACGGACAACATGGGTAATATTATTGAGACTAAAATAGTATCTGCCGGTACTTCAGAAATATTCTGGGACCTCAGCAGATTACCTGATGGTCAATATTATATATATTCCAGTGACCGTGGTCGCAGAACGTTAATCTCCGACGTTATGAAGTTCAACCGTTAATTACTAGACTTAATTCCATAATGTTTTGTAGAGAAACCAAATAGATATTTTTGATCAGATTGAGGCTCTTTTTTGAGTGCATAGCCGCGCTATGGGCGATAAAAAAGCCGAAAAGATGGACAAAAAGATCATTTGGGAGCATACA
>CAKZUV010000195.1 GCA_937921555.1 uncultured Saprospiraceae bacterium | reverse complement strand
TTCCCGGCTTATATTTGCTGAGAACCATTGATGCGGCGGGCAACACCCAAACCGGTAAATTTCTGGTACAGGAGTAACACCTTGGAAACTAGCGTATACCTGAATAACCCACAAAGGCATTCCGTTTCGGAGTGCCTTTGTGCTATTTAGTTAGTCAATATTCTTTAACCGTGCTGCGCTTTTTTGGTAGAACTAATTTCCTTTCCGGCCACCACCACTACAATTTCTCCTTTTACTTTTTTGGCTCCAAAATGCGCAATTAAATTAGGCAGCGTATCCGTGATGTTTTCTTCAAAGACTTTACTGATTTCGCGGGAGACCGCTGCGATTCGGTCCTCCCCACAATGCTCCTTTAATTGTTCCAGGCATTTTACCAAACGATACGGAGATTCGTACAGAACAAAAGTGTAAGGCAGTTCGGCTAAAAATAAAAGCCGTGTCTGGCGTCCTTTTTTATGGGGCAGAAAACCTTCAAAGAAAAATTTATCGCAAGGGATGCCCGATGCGACGAGTGCCGGAACAAAAGCCGTCGCGCCCGGCAAACAGGTCAGCGGAATTTTACGTTGTACACATTCCCGGACCAGCAAAAATCCCGGATCAGAAATCCCCGGTGTACCCGCATCCGAAATCAAGGCAATGGTTTGTCCCGCATCCAGACTGTCCGCAATTTGCTCGACGACGTTGTGCTCGTTGTGTGCGTGGTAAGATCGCATCGGCGTGGTCACTTCGTAATGTTTCAACAGCTTGCCGGACGTACGGGTATCTTCGGCTAAAATTAGATCTGCTTCTTTTAAAATCCGTAAAGTACGTAAGGTAATATCTTCTAAATTTCCGATTGGCGTAGGTAGGATGTAGAGCATGGGGGAGGTGTTTAATCGTTGAGTTGTTTAATCGTTTAGCTGCGTCGGCAGGCAGGTCGTTTAATCGTTGGGTTTGCTCTAAAAAATATTGATGTTGAGAAAACAAAAACGTGTAATGAATTTAAGTAAAGTACGGATAAATAATTTTATACAGATTAAGAAATCGCTGTACCGCTACGCGAAAAAAATATTCAAAAGCAGACTCATCATTCATTAAAAAAAATACGTCAACAGTGTCATTATTAATTATTCATTGAAAACACACGTCAGCAGCGCAATTATTAATTACTCATTCCCTTCCCATTATTCATTATAAAACCTCACCCCTCATCACTCGCCCGTTGCCGCTTCCTTGCCTTTCTCGTTTCGAAAACAAAATCAAAAACAGAAAGCCCCACGTAAGACAGAATCATCAGTGAAAAGCCCAGTCCCTGAAAGAAAATGACAAATAAGATACTTACGAAGATGAGCACAAACTGCCGTTCGTTTCCTTTCCATTTAAATTTTTTAAACTTAAAACTAATCATCGGAATTTCAGAAACCAGCAGATAAGACAGGATGGGAATCAGCGCAAAAAGGAAAAATAAATTACCTACGTAAGGACGAAGACCATAATAATCATAATGGAAAGTCAGCATCAGTCCTACGACAAAAGCGGTACAAGCCGGAGTATTTAAACCAATAAAGTCTTCCGACTGCCGGACATCCAGATTAAATTTCGCCAGCCGCAAAGCCGCGAAAGTAGAAACAATAAACGCCGGAAGCGCCATCATCTGCAATCCTTTGGTCCCTAAAAAAGACAAGCTGTCCGGATAACCCAGTACCGCATCTTCCAGACCAATGACCAGCAACATATAAATAATGGCACCGGGTACCACCCCGAAAGTGACCATGTCCGCCAGCGAGTCAAGTTCTTTTCCAAAAGGAGAATTGACTTCCAGCCACCGGGCCACCATACCATCCGAATAATCCGCTAGTCCACCCGTAAATACAAACAGAAACGCCTGCAGAAACTGACCGTAGAAGATACAAGCTACCGCACAGCAGCCACAAAACAGGTTTAAAAGGGTAATAATGTTAGGAATATGTTTTCGCATTCCGATCTCTTGTCATTTGAAGGGTAAAAGTAGTCTTTTTTACTAAAATCATTTTAAACTGTCCGGAGAAGCACACGGTTTATTTTTTTACCCTTAATTTTACAAACGATGTTAGACGGATTCTAAATTCTATAAACTTTTTAGCATAAAATTTAAAATGATACTAAGACTATTTTTTTTCTGCCTCTTTCTTTCAGGAGGAATACCCGTTACGCTGACCGGTTTATTTGCACAACCCGCGAACAACGAATGTGAAAACGCCATTTTACTGGATGATCTGGACGACTGGTGTAGTGCTAATGCGGCATTTTCCAACGTCAACGCCGACCTGTCCGGATTCGGACCCGCAAGTTGTTTCAGCAATGCCAATGGAGGAGATGTATGGTTCCGGTTTGTTGCGACTGCGACCGATGTGGTGATTGTGGCGGAAGGAGCGACCGGAGTAGCGCCCGGAGGAACCATGCGCAGTCCGGAGATCGCACTGTACCTCGGAGATTGTACGGGCGTGATTAACGAGCAACGCTGTGATGCCGACGTCAGTGGAAATAACATTATAGATTTATACAAAGGAGGTTTGTCAATCGGAGAGACTTACCTGGTCCGGGTCAAAAGTCAGACAAACAATTCCGGGACTTTTCAGCTTTGTATTAATAATTTCAATCCACCCGTTTTTCCGGGATCAGACTGTGCTACCGCTGCGGTACTCTGTGATAAAACTGCCTTTACCATTCCACAGGTCATCGGTGCGGGCACGCTGCCGGACGAAGCCAACGGTTCCTGTCTCGGATTCGGCGGCAATTCAGAATCCAACTCGACCTGGTTTTCGTGGATCGCTGACAATAATGGAACACTTACGCTGGAATTGCAGCCACTCAACGAGACGGATGACCTCGATTTTGTGATCTACGAATTGCCCAATGGGATCGAAGATTGTGCGGGCAAAATACTATTGCGTTGTATGGCTGCCGGTGACTTTGCCGCTGCTTTTCCCAGTCCATGTCTCGGCGTAACCGGACTGGCAACCGGCGAAACGGATGTCAGTGAGGCCGCAGGTTGTTCACAAAATCAATCTAATTTTCTGGCGCCATTACCATTGGAAGAAGGAAAAGCGTACGCCATGATGGTCAATAATTTTTCCGGAACAGGAAGTGGTTTTAATGTTAGTTTTGGCGGAGACGCAGAATTTTTAGGCCCCGAACCGAGTATGATTATTGATCCGCAAACGGTTTGTGTGGGAGAACCAGCCGAATTTGTTAGTAACTCTACTTTTACGTTAGGAACTATTGATAGCTGGGAATGGAGTTTTGGCGTAGGAGCTGCCCCGGCCAATGCCAGCGGTCCCGGACCGCATACCGTTACCTACTCGGTGGCCGGGATCAAGTCTGTTGCCCTGACCGTCGGAACGGAAGACGGATGCCAGGTAACGGAGGTGAACTCCACGCTCGTGGTGGATAATTGCTGTCAAACCGTAAATGCCATCAACGTAACCGAAACGATTACCGACCTGGAATGCCTGACGATTCCGACCGGAGCCATCGATTTACAGATTACCAGCACCAGCGCTATCACTTCTATTAACTGGGAAGACGGATCAACTGCCTCTAGTCTTAACAATCTATTTACCGGAACCTACGAAGTGTCCATCACCAATGCTTTGGGTTGTGATACGACGTTAAATTTTGACGTGGGAGCACCTGCCGCTCTGACCACTACCACGGATATTACAATGCCCGCCTGCGCGGGAGGAATGGACGGATCGGTGGTACTGAATACAACGGGTGGTGTGATGCCTTACCAATATCTCTGGGATAATGGAAATACAACGAATACAATTACCAATATCGGTGTAGATATTTATGATGTTACGATTTCGGATGCTGCCGGATGTGAATTAATCCTGGCCGTTGATGTCAGAGAGTTGGAGCTGGAACTGAACTCCGGAATGCCGGTGGTAACGCCTCCTCTTTGCTTTGATAGTTTTGAGGGGAGTGTGGTTTTTGATGTAACGAATGGAACACCTCCTTACGAATTTGATTATAACGATGGAAATGGATTTGTTAACGATAATATGTTTGGCGGGTTGAACAGCGGTGTGTTTAACGTTCAGTTTCGGGATGCGAGTGGCTGCGTTGGTGATACCATTGTAGAAGTAATTCCACCAGCCGTATTAAATCTTTCGCTTTCGCCGGTGCCGATCAGTTGTTTTCTGGCCGACGATGGAATGGCTTCGGTATCCGTTACCGGAGGAGTGGGGGACTACACTTATTTGTGGAATGATGCCAACGCTACAACCGATACGCTGGTCACCAATTTGAAGCCGGGACTGGCTACGGTCACGGTAACGGATGCGAATGGTTGTACCATGGAAAATTCCGTTAATATTATTGAACCGGCCGGTTTGTTTGTCAATGTAACGGGCGTGGAAGATGTATTGTGTTTTGGAGATTCTACGGGTACGGTAAGTGTCGCCGGACTGGGAGGTGTGCCGGATTATAGTTATGGTCTGGATAGTATAAATTTTACGCCGGATTCGATTTTGCAAGATGTGGCAGCGGGTACTTTCCCCGTTTATGTAATGGACATGGAGGGCTGTATTGCAACGGTGGATGCGACCATTTCACAACCGGAAGAACTGATCGTAGATGCCGGACGGGATACGACGGTCAATTTAGGATCACCTGCGAGGCTTTCCAGTTTCGTTTTGCCATTTGGCCGGCCGGTAGCTGTTACCTGGTCTCCTGCTATGGCACTGGATTGTGTGGACTGCCCGACCACAACGTTGCTCCCCTTGAATACGGATGTTTATGCGATAACGGTGGTGGACAGCACAGGCTGTACCGCAACCGACTCGGTGACCGTTCGGGTTAATAAAAACCGGCCTATTTATATTCCGAATGCTTTCAGTCCTAATTTTGATGGAAATAACGATGTTTTTACCGCTTACGGAAATGCCGGTGCGCAGCAAATTCAGTCGATGAAAATTTTTAACCGGTGGGGAGCGTTAATGTACGAAGGGGAAAACTTACCACTGAATTCTTCCTCTATGGGTTGGAATGGTATTTTTAAAAATGAGCAAATGCAACCCGGGGTTTATGTCTACTATATCGTGGTGGATTTTATTGATGGGGTGTCAGTGGCGTACGAAGGAGATATTACGATTGTGAAATAACCGAATAAACCCGCAGTACATCAATGAGGGAACCGCAAATGCGGACGGGCAGCCGCAACCAATGATTTAGCTGCAGTCATTTTGTATTAACTTTAAATAGCTTCATATAATAAAATTCAACGATGATAAAATACGGCTATCTCCTGCTTCTGCTAAGTCTCCTGTTTTTAAGCTGTGAAAACGACCTGGAAGCCGTCAATGCCCTGTTTTCAAAAGACCAGGTAAAAATTGAGGAAGCCAGAGACGTACAGCTTTTGTACAGTGATTCGGCCATCGTCCGGGTTCGGGTCAATGGTCCCAAGATGCTCCGCCACGTAGATCACACCCAACCAAAAGAAGAATTTCCGGAAGGAATATTAATTGAATTTTTACGCCCCGGCTCTAATCGGACGCAGGGCAGTCTGACCGCCAAATACGCCATCCGGCTGGAAAATCAAGGCAAGGTAATTGTCCGGGACAGCGTCGTCTGGAAAAGCGGAAAAGGCGAAGAACTCAGAACGTCAGAACTTATCTGGGACGATCAACGTAAAATGGTCTATACCTCCCACTTCGTAAAAATCATTAAACCCGAAGAAGAATTTACCGGATTTGGATTTGAGGCAGATCAGAATTTCAACAACTGGAAAATATTTCATCCAAAAGGTCGCATGGAAGTAGAAGGACTAGAAGAACCATTGTAGTTTTTTGCCTATATTTGATGAATCCCAAATGGAACAACCATGTTATTTTTGCTATTCGCTAAAAACAATTTTGTCACAAACAACTTTCGACCACGGTCGAGTGAAGCCAATAGCTAGATTGTTCAATCTACCCTGAGAATTTTAAAAATTTTCTCTTGGACTTTTTTTATGTTAAATTTAAATTTTTTATTGATGACCGAAACTGTTTCCGCTTTATGGATTTTCCGACCTTGAGTTTTTTTCCATTCGGTATAAACGAACGATCCCGCAGGGTAACGTATGACAATACGTTAAAGTGAGTGCACCGCGGAAGCGGAAGGGCGGCATAAAATATCTTAAGACGAATACTGTGTGAGCCAAACAATAGCCAAATGAAAAGTAAAAGACTACTAGTCAATAATTTAAAATAAAGAAACAAAACTTCAAAGCGAGTTTATTCGACTTGATATTTTGTTAGACGCGGCGAATTCGAAAAATGCGACAGGCGGCAGATTTTTTTGTTTCGTTTTTTTTTCTGCCAAAAAAAATGAACAGAAGAAAAAGCAAAAAAATCTGGAAAGACTTAGATAAAATGTATTCATTTTTTTATTTAAGTGAATACTTTAGCCAACAGCCACCTAAACAATCTTTACCTTTTATAATGTAACAGACCTTAATACTAAATCCATATTCTCTTTGCTGACGATTATCATTTTTTTGCTCTTATCTGCCCTTTTTTCCGGTACCGAAATTGCCTTTGTTTCGGCCAGTAAATTGCGGATAGAACTCAAGCGGAGCAAAGGAAATCGCCGGGCAAAAATGCTGTCTGGTTTTTATAACCGACCCGCCGAATTTCTGGCGACCATGCTGGTCGGGAATAATATTGCGCTCGTTATTTTTACGACCCTCATCACCGCACCGCTTACCGTCTGGATCAATCAGTACCTAAACATCGGAACAGATGCCCCGCTGCTGCTGCTGATAAATACCTTACTGGTTACCGTCATCATTCTCATTTTTGGTGAATTTTTACCCAAAACATTATTCCGTCTTTTTGCGGACGAAATCCTTTATTTTTTGGCGATTCCGATTCGTATTTTGCAGTTTATTCTAGCGGTCCCCGCCTGGATTATGACCAAGTTGTCCAACTTTTTTCTGGGGGCTGTTTTAAAAACCCCCATCGAGCATACCGCTAATATCATCACCCGGCTGGACCTCGAACAATTCATCCGTGACACCCTCGTGGAGTCCGAATCGGAAGAAGATATTGCGATTGATACCGAGTTATTTGAAAATGCGTTGCACCTGAAAAAAATAAAAGTCCGCGAGTGTATGATTCCCCGTAAGGAAATAGAAGCCATCGACGTTGCGGCCTCGCTGGAGGAATTACGGCAGGTATTCGTGGAGAGTTACCACTCCCGGATCATCGTCACTAAAGACGGAGATATTGACAAAGTACTGGGCTATGTTCATCACCAGCAACTACTCAATGATCCCCGCCGGCTCCGGGACATTGTCATCGATATTCCCATCGTACCCGAAGTGATGCGGGCCCGGGATCTGATGAATTTATTGATCAAAAAAAGAATCAATATCGCCTGTGTGGTAGACGAATTTGGCGGTACCTCCGGCATCATTACGCTGGAAGATATTCTGGAGGAAATATTCGGGGAGATCGAAGACGAACATGATCAGGAAGAATACGTAGAAGATCAGATCGGCGAGAACGAATATTTATTTTCGGGTCGTCTGGAAATAAGTTATCTTAACGAGAAATACGAAAATCTTGATTTCCCCGAAGGGGATTATCATACGTTGTCCGGCTACATTGTCATGACCAACGAAACCATTCCCCAAAAGGGAGAAATCATCACCCTGGACGATTATCAGTTCAATCTGGAAGTAGTGAGTGATACTAAAATTGAACTGATCCGGGTGACCAGGATAAACATCGGAAATGAAGAAGCGCCTAGCTAATATTTTTTATTCCTTTTCCGTACAGTTGGTAATTTTACACTTGCGGAACAATCTCCTGTTGATCATCACCTGGATTTTGACTACCCTGTTAATGACCGGACAACTGGGCAGGATATTTGGGATTCGGTACTTGTTTCTGGCGCCGGAATATCTGGGCGAGGTAAGCGGTTTAAGCTACTTTTTTCTGGGATTGGGATTCGGTGCTTTTTTTATGACCTGGAATCTGACCGCCTATTTGCTGGATGCTCACCATTTTCCTTTTCTGGCGTCACTGGCTCGTCCCTTTTCCAAATTTTGTCTCAATAATTTTATTATCCCACTGACTTTTCTGGTACTGTACTTTGGACACACTATTTACTTTCAGGCCTACAACGAATATCGCGAACCATTTACTATTTTCTGGCATTGTCTGAGCTTTGCACTGGGCGTTGTTTTTTTTGTGTTGGTGTCCTTTTCTTATTTCAGATTTACCAATAAGGATATTTTTAGTTTTAGAAAAAAAAGAAAAAGAGTACCACCCAATTTACTGAAATCTATTGCACCCGGAAGACAAATTGAAGAGTTACCCACCGTAAAAACCGGCATCAGTACCTGGCGGGTAGACACTTATCTGACCGCAGAAATGAAAACACGTTTGGTGCGGAACGTGGAACATTATGACAGCAGCATTTTACTAAGTGTTTTTAAACAAAATCACCTGAACGCGCTGGTTGTTCAGTTGGTTGCCATGGTTGTATTGGTTAGCCTGGGACTGGCCATTGACAATCCATATTTCCGGATTCCCGCCGGTGCGAGTATTTTTATTTTGGGTTGTGTAGTACTTTCGATCACGGGGGCCATCACTTACTGGTTTGATAAATGGCGATTTTCTTTATTTGTAATTATATTGTTTTTGATAAATTACCTCTCTAGTTTTGACATTTTTACCCACGAAAACAGAGCCTACGGACTGAACTATAAAATCCCTCCGGTAGAATACACGTACAAAAATCTTCAGGATATCAGTGGCAACGGAAATCTGGAAAGGGACAAAGCGCATACGCTGAAAATTCTGGAAAACTGGAAAAAGAAAATGGCAGATCAAGGCATCGAAAAACCAAAGATGTCCATTTTTTGTGTGAGTGGGGGAGGAATGAAAGCCGCCGTATGGAGTATGCAGGTTCTCCAGGAATCCGACAGCCTGCTCAACGGAAAATTACTCGAACACACCACGTTGATGACCGGAGCCTCGGGTGGATTACTGGGCGCCGCTTATCTGCGTGAACTGGTTCTGGATAAAAAAGAAAACCGGATAAAATCTTATTATGATAAAAAATACATCGAAAATATTTCCAGCGATCTGCTCAATTCTTTGACTTTTACGATCATCTCCAACGATCTGTTTTTACCCTGGTCCACTTTTCAGGTAAACGGCCATACCTACTACAAAGATCGGGGCTATATTTTTGAAAAACAATTATCTGAAAATACGGGCGGTACCTTTAAGAAAAAATTAAGTGATTATTATCAACCGGAATTGGAAGCCAAAATCCCCATGCTTTTTATCACTCCTTCTATTGTCAACGATGGCCGTCGCCTTATCATTTCTCCTCACCGGCTGTCTTATATGACGCTTCCTCCGGTGAGTGCAGCAAATAAACAATCCCTGGAAGTCGATGCCGTAGACTTTATGACCATGTTTGAAAAGCACGATGCCCCCGACCTGGAATTTACCACGGCCCTGCGAATGAACGCCACCTATCCATACATTCTACCCAATGTGTACCTGCCCACCAAACCCTCGATTGAAGTCATGGATGCGGGATTCAGAGACAATTACGGCATCATGTCTGCTACCCGGTTTTTACATGTTTTCAAAGACTGGATCAAAGAAAATACTTCCGGTGTCGTTCTCGTACAGGTAGTAGGGAGAGACAGAATTCAGGAAATTGACGAGAACGACAATCAGGGAATGATCTCCAGTTTGCTCAATCCGCTGGGTATCCCCGGTCAGATCCTGTCACTTCAGGAATACGAACAGGATACCAATCTGGGCTATATTTTTGATTTGCTGGGAGAAGATATGTTTGAAATCATCCGGTTTATTTACCGCCCCAGCAAAGACAACGAAATGGCCTCGATGACCTTCCATCTCACCAGCCGCGAACGTGACGATATCCAACGCTCCTTCTTCTTACCGGAAAACCAAAAAGGCGTCCAGCGATTGGTGGAAATTTTTAATAAATAGAAATAAGACATCGGCCTGTTCCTGTCGGCGACGCAAAGCACCCAAAGGCATCGCTAAAAAATCATAAAATTGTACCCCGCCCCCAAGGGGAGGTTTTACGATTTTTTATCTGGTTTAGTGGAGAAAAATCTGAATGGCGCAACGAGCGAACCCCTTCAACGCCCGCAGTGCCTCAACGAGCGCAGCGATTCAACAAACAAACCGCCGTATATTTTGCCATTCCCCCACTTAACCGTATCTTTGCACCTTCGTTTCACGACCTTGTATCTTTTACATCAAAATTATTACTTATGGCCACCACTAAAAAGATCAAATCTGCCCTGATATCCGTATTCTCAAAGGAAGGATTAGCGCCCATCGTGCAGTTGTTGAACGAACAAGGTGTAAAATTATATTCTACGGGAGGCACCCAGAAATTTATTGAAAATCAGGGAATTGCCGTCGAAGCCGTCGAAAATATCACCGAATATCCTTCGATTCTGGATGGCCGGGTAAAAACGCTGCATCCAAAAGTATTCGGTGGATTACTGGCCCGCCGGGAAGAAGGACATCTGGCGCAGTTGGCAGAATATGATATTCCGGAAATTGATCTGGTCATTGTGGACCTGTATCCCTTCGAAGAAACACTGGCCACCACCGATGATGAACCGACCATTATTGAAAAAATTGACATCGGAGGTATTTCGCTGATTCGGGCTGCGGCCAAAAATTACCGTGACGTAGTTGTCGTCCCCAGCAGAGACGAGTATCAGATGATTGCGGAAATTCTGAAAGAAAACAATGGTTTTACTACGCTGGCAGAGCGTAAAGAACTGGCCCGCCGGGCATTTAAAGTTTCTTCCAATTACGACGTTGCGATTTTTAATTATTTCGATGAAGGTTCGGAAGATACCGTTTTCAAGCAAAGTATTCACCGTTCACAGGCGCTGCGGTACGGCGAAAACCCACACCAGAAAGGAAATTTCTACGGAGACTTTGATGCCGTATTTGAGCGGTTGGGCGGAAAACCCATTTCGTACAATAATCTGGTAGATATAGACGCAGCGGTGAACTTGATGGCAGAGTTTAAAGGAGATAATCCAACCTTCGCCGTTCTCAAGCACACCAACGCTTGCGGTATTGCTACCCGTGAAACGATCCTGGAAGCCTGGAAGGCAGCGCTGGCCGGAGATTCCGTTTCTGCTTTCGGAGGCATCCTGATTGCCAATCACACCATCGACCTGGCAACTGCCACCGAAATTGACAAAATATTTTATGAAGTATTGATCGCTCCGGATTTTACGCAGGATGCAAAAGAACTGCTGGGGAAAAAGAGCAAGCGGATTTTATTGAAAATCAAAGACTTCTACGTTGCTGAAAAATCCTTTAAGACTCTACTCAACGGCGTTATCGAACAGGAGATGGACTTAAAAACGGAAGTAGCTGAAGATTTTAAAATAGCCACCAACGAAACGCCGACCGTTGCACAGATTGACGATCTTTTATTTGCCAATAAATGCGCTAAACATTTAAAATCAAATACAATTGTGCTGGCCAAAAACCGGCAGTTGGTCGGTATGGGATGTGGACAGACTTCGCGGGTAGATGCCCTTAAGCAGGCGATCACGAAGGCGAAAAATTTTGGTTTTGAACTGGAAGGTGCCGTGATGGCCTCTGATGCTTTTTTCCCGTTTCCGGATTGTGTGGAAATTGCGTGGGAAGCAGGAATAAAGGCCGTTATTCAGCCGGGAGGATCGGTAAAAGATCAGTTGAGTATTGATTTTTGTAATGAAAAAAATATTCCGATGGTGATGACAGGAACACGACATTTTAAACATTGATGCGCCATTTTTATACAAAAAAGCATCTTAGAATAAACAACCTGTCAGCTGGATAGTCCGTTGGATGGTTGGCTTCCCGCCAGCGTAAATATTCGCAATAGAAGAAAGCCAACTAGCTAACCGGCCAACCAGCCAATAAAAAAAAAGCACGCATTTGAATCTTATTCTTGACATTGGCAATACGAGAACCAAAATAGGCGTTTTTAGAGGACACAGGTTGGTGAAAAAAATGATTTGGGATCAATGGACGTTACGCCAGGTAAAAGAATTGATCGAGCAAAAAAAAATTACCAGGGTTGCACTCTCTACGGTTAGCGGACTTAAAAAACCGGTAGATAATTTTTTTAAAAAGCATTTTTACTATATCAACCTGAATGCCAACACTGCTCTTCCCATTCACAATCATTACAAGACTCCTCAAACGCTGGGTAAAGATCGCTTAGCTGCCGTCGTGGGCGCCTTCGCCGAATATCCCGATCACCATAATCTGGTCATTGATGCTGGTACGTGCATCAAATATGATTTGATTACTGCGGACGGAGATTATTACGGAGGCAGCATCTCACCCGGTATTGAAATGAGGTTTAAAGCCATGCACCATTTTACGGCCAAACTGCCGCTGGTGGAGCGTGGACGTGTAGGGAATTTGGTTGGAAAAAACACTAAAACTGCATTGCAAACTGGTGGTCAGCTGGGAGCAATTGCGGAAGCAAGCGGTTTTATCCGTTGGTATGAAGAAAAATACGGGCAGATTAACGTTATTTTAACAGGCGGGGACGCTGATTTTTTTGCTAAAAAATTGAAAACCCGGATATTTGTAAATCAAAATTTAGTGCTGACTGGACTAAATAAAATTTTAAACTATAATGTCGAATTATCGGAGTAGAAAATTGTGGGTACTTGCTTGCCTTTTAATTGGGGTAACCACCTGCAGTTTTGCTCAGCCAAAAATTAATTCCCCTTTTTCCCGGATTGGTCTGGGTGATTTGGTTAACCCCGCATTTTCTCATGCCCGTGGTATGGGAAGTCTCGGCGCCGCTTACAACGATCCCTTTCACATCAATACCATTAATCCGGCTTCTTACGCTTTCCTGGGATTAACAGCTTTTGATGTAGGATTGAATGTCAAACGTACTAATCTCTCCGGTACGGAGGGAAGTCAAACTATCTATACCGGAAATCTCGATTATATTTCGCTGGCTTTTCCTACCAAAAATCCAAAAAACCGGGCAGCCAACCCCATCAAGTCTCCCTGGTACTGGGGAATGAACCTCTCTTTTTTACCTTTTTCTAACGTAGGTTATCGGTTTGTTTCTCAGGATCAGACACCCGAAGGTGAAGTGGTTAATAGTGAGTTTGAAGGGACCGGAGGAACCTTTAAAGTTCACTGGGGCAATGCGGTCCGTTACAAGAATTTTTCTGCCGGGTTTAACTTTGGTTATCTTTTTGGAAAAATATCTACGGATCAAATTAACATTTACGAAACACTTGATGCTGCCTATTTTAATGATTTTAGCGACGAATTCAGTATTGGCTCGGTTATCTGGAATCTGGGACTTCAGTACCGCTACGCATTTAAGTCAATAAAAGATGGTGAATTAAGAAATAATGGAAAATTTTTGACTTTCGGAGTATACGGTAATAGTGGAAATAATGTAAATTTCAATGCCAGCCAGCTTAAAGAGCGGGTCAATGCGGTATACGGAGCCAGCAGCGCCAATCCATTGAGAGATACCATTGTCGATATCCAGGATACCCGGCTGGAAGGTAAACTACCAGCGGATTTTGGTGTTGGTATTTATTATGAAAAGGTAAACAGAGGAGGTGTGGGACTTGATTTCAAGACCACCGCATGGAGCAATTACCGCAATCCGGTCCGTCCGTCGGAAAGATTAAGTAATTCCTGGAGATTGGCCGCGGGTGGAAATATAACCCCTGATTTCAACTCAATTGGCAGCTTCTGGAAACGAATAAACTACCAGGCGGGCCTCTATTACGGAAAAGATCCCCGCAGTTTTGACAAAAGTTTAACAGATCTCGGTGTTACCTTTGGTATGCGTTTACCAGTCATAAGTAGACAAAGACCTCCTTCTTTTATTAACTTTGCCCTCGAAATCGGGCAATTATCCGGAAATAATACAATTAAAGAAACATACGGTAGAATAACCGTAGGTTTCACTTTAAATAATAACGATTGGTTTCTTAAACGAAAATTTTATTAATTATGAAAAAACGACAAAATTTAATCCTGGCTGGTGCCATAGCCGTATTTTCTCTGTTTTCTGTTGCCTTGTCCGCACAGTGCAGTACTTTCGACGAATCTCCAAAAGGAGAGGACGGGTTGGTAGCACATCAGCTCTATCGCGATGCGGTCAAAGCAGGAGATTTGATGGGCGCCTACGAAAACTGGGAGAAAGCTTATACCATCGCTCCGGCGGCTAATGGTAAAAACTATCTGCACTATTCGGATGGTCGTAAGATTTTAAAAATTAAATTTGATAAAAGTACCGACGAAGCGGAAAAGCAGAAATTGGTAGATCGCATGCTCAAACTGTACGACGAGCAGATCGTATGCTATGGCAAAGATGGTCAGGAAGCTTACCTCACTGGCCGTAAAGCGTACAACGTATTCTATTACTATCAGAAATATGTTCAGAATCCGGATGATATGCTGCAAGGCGAACTGGAAAAGGCCGTTAAATTAGCGGGCAATGATATCGAAGATATTATTCTTGTTCCTTACGCGACGGTTGTGGTTAATCAATTTGCGAAAGAAAAAATGGACAAAGCAGCTACTCGTGCTATGTACGATAAGTTGAATGCAATTGCTGATCATAATATTGCCAATAATGCGGCGGTAGCAGATCGTTTCAAGCAGGCAAAAGAAGCCATGAACGGTGTCTTTGACCGGGTGGCCAATAATATTTTTGACTGTGATTATTTTGTAAAAGAACTCGAACCTGCTTACCGTCAGGATGCGGAAAATATCGAACTGATCGAAACGACCATCCGTAAACTGAAGCGACAGGGTTGTGATAATACCGTTCCTTTGTTACAGGAACTGGAAGGAAAGTACGCGGCTTGGGCACAAAAGGAAAATGCTAACCGGGTAGCGGAATTTGAAGCAAACAATCCGGCCAGTATTGCCAAGAAATTATACGATCAGGGAGACAATGCCGGAGCGATTGCCAAATACCAGGAAGCAGCCGACGCAGAAACAGATCCCCAAAAGAAAGCGGGTTATATGTTTTCTATCGCTTCTATCCAGGGACGTAAACTGAAGCAATACAGCACGGCACGTTCTACTGCCCTTAGTGCCGCGAAGATGCGACCCAACTGGGGACGACCTTATATGCTGATCGGAGATTTATACGCTTCTTCTGCCCGTAGCTGTGGCAACGACTGGAACCAGCGAATGGCCGTTTTGGCAGCCATCGACAAGTACGCTTATGCCCGTTCGATTGATCCTACTGTAAGTGATGAAGCCGGTAATAAAATCAGCAGATATGCGGGTTCTAAGCCAGAGAAGAAAGATGGTTTCATGCAGGGAATCAAAGAAGGAGACACGGCCAAAGTAGGTTGCTGGATCGGAGAAACCGTCAGAGTGAGTTTTAAATAACAGGTTTTATAACCTTTAGCAAATAATTTATAAAAGCTTCGTCTTCACGCAGGACGGAGCTTTTTTT
>CAKZUV010000194.1 GCA_937921555.1 uncultured Saprospiraceae bacterium | reverse complement strand
TAAAGCTTGGCGCGACGTACTTTACCTCTTTTGAGGATTTTAATATCGGCGATGGCCGGAGAGTTTACCGGAAAAATACGCTCTACTCCTACTCCATTAGAAATTTTTCTAACGGTAAAAGTCTTATTAGAACCTTCTCCTTTTATCTGAATTACGTCTCCACGGAACAACTGAATACGTTCTTTGGCACCCTCGATGATCCGATAACTAACACTAACGTTGTCTCCCGGACGGAAATCGATCTTTCTAGGCTCTTTTACGTATGCTTCCTGTACAAATTTAATGACATCCATGTCTAATCTTTTAAGCGGTTTGAATTGAAATGCAAAGATAAGACTTTTTATCATAAAATTGCCATATTTTCCCGCTATTTTTTTAAATAATAGAAGGTGGCGAATATTTACCAATATTTATAATCTTCCAGATAACTTATCAAATCCGTTTTTATCCGGTCATAAGGCTAAAACATTTATTTCAGCAACGTAGCATATCCCTCAAACTGTTGCGGCTCGCCCCTCGGACCGGTAAAGGAAACCCGGTAAATATAAACTCCGTTGGGCGATAATTTCCCGCTGTTTTGGTAGCGACCGTTCCAGCCAATATTTATATCCGTCGTTTCGTAGATAAGTTCTCCGTAACGATTCCAGATGCCCATTTTATAATTACGAATCCCTCTGAAAACGCCGACCCCTTCGAATACTTCGTTCAGTCCATCTTCGTTGGGTGTAAATGCGTTGGGCATAAAATAGGTTACTTTGGGAACCACATCGACCATCTGTATCAGGGTATCCGTGCAACCAAAAAAGGACGTCACCGTCAGCTGCACTTCCTGCAAACCCGTATCCTGAAAAACATAAACGGGATTCTTTAGAATAGAACTGTCCTGCCCGCCGGCAAATTTCCAGTCCCACGAAGCGGCGTTGAAAGACAGATCGGTCATTTCTACTTCCGGATCGAAATTACTGACCCCGCGAGGCGGAGAAATCGCAAAGTCGGCGACGGGCAGCGAGTCCACAAAAATCAAATCGGGAAAGGTATCCGAGATAAAACAGCCGATGGGAGAGGTAATGTCCACCGTCACGGTGTAAGTTCCCGGAATGTTATAAGTGGTAGAAGGACTAAGTCCCGACGAAAACTGATCGTCTCCAAAGTCCCAGTTGATCTGATAAGTCGAATCAATCGGCGTGGAGAGGTTTTCGAAAGTAATAATTTCGGGAGGACAACCGACCGAGGTACTTGGTTCGATGATGATAATGGGTGGTGCGGGAAACCAGTTAACGAACTGCTGAAAAGTTTCGCTGCAACCCAGGGTATCAGTGATGGTGAGCGAGACCAGTTTTTCGCCCGGTTCCTCGTACTGATGACTAGGATCCCGTTCGCTCGAAGTGGCGCCGTCTCCAAAATCCCAGGCATAACTTTCAATATTCAAATTGCTGATATCCGTCTGATCGGTAAAAAAAACAGGATCGGCTACGCAGGTATCATATTCAAAAGTAAAATCCGGAAAAATAGGCGGACTGATAATAACCCGGACATTGGCCTCATCCGAGCAGCCATCCTGTCCCGGATTAAGCGTCATGGTTCCCAGATATTCACCCGGTCCGGGAAAAGTAATGGTCAGGTCACGCTCGGTCCAGGATAAAGGCTGAGTGGTTCCGGGAATATCAAATTCCCAGAGATAGTCGTCAATAAATTCTTCGTCAAAACTGGTGTTGACAATGGTAACCGTCGAGTCAACGCAGGAAGACAGAAAGTAGGTTTCGCCGGAAGATACCGTACCACCTAATCCGGCATTGACCAGATTTTCACAAACCGTAATGTTAAACTGAAAGTCCCGCTGTACGGTACTCAGTAGTTCTCCATCCCGGAATTCATCCACACAAATCGCGACAACGTGTTGTCCCTGAATATTGGGTGTACCCGTAATTAATCCCGTAAACGGATCAATAACTACCTCGGGGCTGCCCGCCAGCGGAGTAGCGGTACTGTAGGTAGGCAGTTCAAAAACAACCTCTTCGAAGGGCGGAGGATTATCGGGATTGGGAGCCACGTTATTCTGACTACCTCCGGAGAGCGGACCACAAAAACGGTATACCAGTTGGTCGCCATCAAAATCCGTAGCCGAATGATCAAAATTTAGTGGTTCATCCACACAGATCAGAATTTCCGGAAAGTTATTGTAGATCGGCGTATTATTACATTCCAGTTGTGCTTTAGGTGAGATAGAAATGGTATAAGTAGATCCGGCTTCGGCAGGATTCAGAATATTATTAATGGTATTGTTACGGCAACAACGCTGATAGATGATATAGTAGGTTTCATTAATGATGGGAAAACTTTGCTGAAAAGTATAGGTTCCTTTTTCTACACAAAGATTGCTCGGAATGACTACACAGGGATTATTGATCCCTCCCCGGATGGTGGTGGTATCCGGCTCTTCCGGACGGATAGCAGAACCAGGTCCGTCTACATCAAACAGGGTAAAATTGTTTCCATCTCCCTGATAAACAGAGATATGAGTAGTAGCGCCCCCCGGTAATCCGTCAAATTCGGCGCCACCACCGGCACAGTCCCGGTAGGCAGTCAGGGTAAATTCGTATATCATATTTCCGGGGTTGTCCGGATCAATACCAAGACAAATATAGGTCATTTCACCTCCGACAATATGTGCTGCGCGGGCTTTATTGTTATAAAAAAAGAGAAAGGCAAGCAAGGTTACTATTGTAAAAATTCGGGTATTCATTCGCTTCGTTCTTTATTGATTGTTCCTGGTTAGTCCTGTAATTTAGGCTTTATTTTAAAAAAATGTTCCAGTAATTTACAAGAGGTTACTATTTATGAATATTTTTTTGAATTAGGTAACAGAAAAACAATAATTTGCCAATTGTAGCCAATGAAGTTGTTTAAAAACTCCCAAATTGCCTACTAGCTGATAAAATCCTCCAACTCGTCGCCTTTTTTCTCGTCAATAGCGCGGCTATTCACTCAAAAAAGAGGCTAGAGTTGAATAATTTTCTCTAGCTCTCGGCTGCTTTTGGAATTCTTAAACAACTTCAATTAATTGAATTGCATGGTGTACGGCAAATTACCAAAAGAATGCCTGTAAATCCGCTTTTCTGAAAACTACTTCAATAAAGTAGCGTACCCTTTCAACTCAATCAACTGGCCCCTGGGATTGAAGAAGCTGGCCTGATAAACGTACACTCCGGCAGGAGACAATTTGCCGGCATTATTTTTTTTGCCGTTCCAGCCAATATTGGGATCGGTGGTCGCAAAGACCTGTTCTCCCCAGCGATTAAAAATCTGCATCTGAAAATCTCTCATTCCATCAAAAATTCCAACACCCAGAAATTCGTCGTTCAGATCGTCAAAGTTAGGAGTAAAAGCGTTTGGTAAAAAATAAGTGACTTGTGGAATTACATCCAGAATCTGCTGAGTGGTGTCGGTACATCCGCTTTCGTGGGTAACGATTAAGGTTACGACCTGCTGGCCCGTATCGGGAAATTCGAATACCGGATTTTGTAAAATTGAGGTACCACTTTCGTCAAATTGCCAGTCCCATCTGATCGCCTCAATTGATTCGTCCGTAAAAGTAGCAGTAGAAGCAAAAGAGGTCAGTTCTTCCGGCATATAGCTGAAGTCGGCCACCGGGGAAGCTAAAATGGTAATAAAATTAGCAAAACTATCGGCGGCAAAACAGCCAATCGGAGAAGTGACTTCCAGTGAAATAGAATAAATACCCGGCTCTTCGTACGCGTGGGTAGGACTGATTTCCGTACTGGTGTTGCCATCCCCAAAGTCCCAGAGGATATCATAAGTGGAGTCAATTGGCGTAGAAAGATTATTGAAAAATATATCAGCCGGCGCACATCCGAGAAACGTATTGGGTTCAATGATCAGAAGCGCAGGAGCCGGAAAATAAGGAACCGGAAGTGTTTCCGTAATCTGACAACCATTAATATCCGTCACAGTCAGTGACACGGGGAAGTTACCTGGAATCACGTAAGGATGAACGGGGTTTTGCTGACTGGATGTATTGCCATCCGCAAAATCCCAGAACCAGTCCACGATGGTGTTCGGTCCCGCATCTGAAAAAGAAGCATCCGTAAAAGTAACCGGACCGGACACACAGGTGTCGTAATCAAATGAATAGTCTGCGGTAATTCCCGGAAATATATTGAGGGCGATGATGGCAGTATCCGCACAAACCAACCCTGGATTCAGCACCAGTAATCCCTCGTAAAAACCAGTATCCGGAAAGGCAATAATCGGACTCCAGTCCATAAATGTCTCCTCTACTCCATCTCCATCCGTATCAAATAACCAGAAAAATTCATCGATATTAGATCGCTGTTCACTGGTATTAATAAATTCCACTTCACGCTCTCCACAGGCCGTTACAAGAAACTGATTACCATTTACAATTTCATCACTTTCAATCGACGCAGCGACTAAAGGCTGACAAGTCGTCACATTAAACTGAAAATCACGTCTGATCATACTCAGCAATTCTCCGTCCCGGTATTCCTCCACACAAACACCTACCACAAATTGTCCCAGAACATTGGGTGTGCCGGTAATCAGCCCCGTCGCCGGATCAATTTCAATTTGCGGATCACCGCCCATTGGATTGGTAGGAGAATACGTTGGAAAGGCAAAGCTTACTTCAGTATGCGGTGGCGGACAGGCGGGATCAGGGGCTACACCCTGACAGCTCGCCGGATCTCCCGGAAATCCAGGGGAACCGATTAGCCCTCCCCCACGGAGCGGACTACAAAATCTGTAAACCAGTTGATCAGTAGTATCCGGATCTGTCGCACCGTGATCGAAATCAATGGGTACGCCCGCACAAATAACGACGGGAGGAAAGTTGTCAAAAGTAGGGCTGTTATTACCACAATCCACCTCATCATTCATCACGGTAACCGGAGCCGGAATGGATACGATATACGTCGCCCCCTGCGAACCCGGATCATTCAGATTAGCAATGGTGTTATTCCGGCAGCATCGCTGGTAAAGAATATGGTATTGATCATCATTTGGTAAAGCTGGCAAATTGGTAGAGAACGTATAGGTTGCTTTTTCTACACAGACATTCGGCACATTGGTACAAGGATCATTAGGTAGCGGTACCACTTCTACCGTTCCAAGCGCAGCATCCAGCGTAACAATTTCCATAAATCCACCACTGGATTCGCGGTAGATAGAAACCTTTGCGGGCGTGTCAAACGGAGCTCCACCCGAATTACAATCCCGGTAAACCAGCATGGTAAACGTATAACCACCAGCACCATTACAACGGTAGGTGATTTCACCACCAATAATGTGGCGGGCGGATAATTGGCTGGAAAACGCCACTAGCAGAAAGAAAAAATAGAACTTTTTCAAAAAATTAAGTTTTGGATAGTAACAATAAACTAACTCAGATAGAGTTAAAATATTGCCTATATGCGTGAAGATGAATTGTTTTAGTGTTTGTCCTGACTTTTAACCATTTCCTACAAGTGGTAAATTCAGACAATTTTTTATCCACCTTCGATTTTTCTTTATAAAAATAGCAGAGTTCCGGCTAATTGTCAAAAATAGCCGTTGGAATATTGGCCAACCTTAGACAATTAGCCCAACCTTTTTACAAACACGCTAGTCTTTTTAATTAATCAGGAAGGTTGAATAAATAAAATACGATGCCATGCTTCCTCATTTTATTTAATCGCGATTCCTAATTGTTGGTAGTTACCGCTATCAGCTCAAAACGAAACCTGTTACACCCTACATTATGACTAAGGCAGAACATCTACCAACGACCTCCCTGTCGGAGCAGCAATTTACGTATTTAGTAAATGGTATTCTCGATGGAGACATTTTTCTTTTTCCAACCGATACCATCTGGAGTATTGGTTGTGATGCTACCAATCCGGTGGCGATGCAACGGATTTATAACCTGAAACGACGTGTTCCGAGCAAACCTTACATCCTGCTGGTCAGCAGTATTGAGATGATTAAGGAGTATGTTCATCAGGTGCATCCCCGCATTGAGACGTTGTTGTTGCATCATACCCGCCCACTTACGGTGGTTTATCCCAATGCTACGAATTTGCCGCCGTCTTGTATGACGACGGATGGCAGCGTGGCGATTCGCGTGGTACAAAATGATTTTTGCAGACAGCTCATCGACGCGGTTGGCCGACCACTGGTCGCAACTTCAGCCAGCATCAGCGGACAGCCTTTCCCCCGAAATTTCGGAGAGATTAGTTCCGAGATTTTGCGCGGTATGGATCAGGTGGTGAAACTGCGGCAGGATGAAAAACAACTCCACGCTCCTAGTGTGATGATTACCATGGACCAGAAGGGGGAGATTGTTTTTTTACGAGAATAGATTGTTGAATTGTTGAACCTGCCTTCCTGCGTCAGCAGGCAGGTCGTTGAATTTCGTCTCTACTGGGATTGTTCAATCAACTGTGTCTAAGATAATATATCTGCATTGAGTATTAAGCGACCAATAACTAATAAACTGATTAACAATATTTATGCAGAATAATGCAGCAGACATAGTTAATTGAACACCCTCTCTCTACTGGATTTTTTCGAGGATACCGGCGGTTTCTTTTACGAGGTAGGCTCCTTTGTAACCGGCACGGATGGCAGCCTGACGGGCAGCCTCGGCGGACTGCTGATTGTTGAAACCGCTTAGGAGTACGATGGTGAAATCTCCTTTTTTTCTGGTTTCTATTTTTCCTAATTTTTCGGCAGCAGCCTGATTGAAGAACTTCATATTTTTATAGGAAGCAATTTGTACTTTGATATTGCTGGTTCCGGCTGATGGTGGTGATACGATATTGTTGCTGGACGGGGCAGTCGCAGCCGTTGCGGGAACAGCAGGGGCAGGCGTCGGAGCATTCATGGCTTGGCGATAAATTTCGAGATCGCGGAGACTGGAGATTTCTTCTTTTACAATAAAAGCACTTTTAAAACCATTTAATTTTGCCTGATCCTGCGCGGCTTTGGCTTCGGCCCGCGTAGGGAAAATACCCACTCTGACTTTTTTATAAATCCCTTCGCTGCGTCCGTAAACGTTACCGGCAGTACTCATCGGGGTGTACTTATTTACCTGAACGGTCTGTCCGTCGGGAATTGCGGCCAACTGAACGGAATATCCTTTTTGGGTGGCAATGGCCATTTCGTCAACGGGAGCCGGTGGCGGAGCAGGAATAGTTACGGTGGTTGTATTGGTCACCACTTCCACGATTTCTACTGGTTCATTCGGAGTGGTGGTAGTGGTGGCAACACTACTGTTGTTATTTACAGGAGGTGCGGTACTCACCGTATTGGTGCCAGCGGGTGGAAAACTAACCACGCCCAAAACGCTTTTATCGGCACTATTCTGCGTGCTTACCTGCTGGTGAATATCCAGATATCCGGCTTTTGAATACCGGATCAAATAATCTCTTTGCGGATCAAGCGGTAAGCGGTAATCTCCACGGTCATCTGAGGTAGTTTTTATAACGAGTCCACTGATTTGATCGGTCGCTTTGATGCGTACATTTGCGACGCTTTTATTGCTGGTCGCATCCACAATTTTCCCCAAATAATCATCAGCAGTAGCCGCCACGGTTGTTTCGGCGATCAATTGTACTTCAAAAGATTCGGCTGATTCGGCGTTGGTATTTAATTTAAAATTATAACTACGATAACCTTCTTTGCTAACCAGAATTTCGCAAGCCATGCCGTTGAGGGCTTTAAAATAATATTCTCCCTGTTTGTTGGTTCTAAAAACCGGTTCACCACAAGCGGTAAAATCGACAATTGCACCGGGAATGGGTTCGCCCGTTTTTTGATCTGTTACCAGAATGAGCATATTTTTCGAGGTCTTTTTCAGGCGGTACAAATCTTCTTTTCCTTTTCCGCCGGGACGATTGGAAACCAGATATCCGCGGTCGAATTCTTTATTATAAGTATACCCATAATCATCGTAACTGGAATTAACGCCATTGCCAAGATGATAAACATTTTTCCAGATACCATTATCGCGTTCCGCCCGAAAAATGTCAAACCCACCTAATCCGTGGTGCCAGTCGGAGGCAAAAAATAAATCCGAACCAATCATGGCGGGCGTAATTTCATTTCCCTGGGAATTTACGACCGGTCCCATATTTTCCGGGGTGGACCAGCTGGAGCCGATAAAATAGCTCACATATATATCGTATCCACCGAAACCGTCCGGACGGTTGGAAGAAAAATACAGGGTTTTTCCATCTCTGGACAAATAAGGAAATCCGGAAGAATAACCACTGCCATTGTAAGGAAAAGCCCTGGCGTTGTCCCAGTCTCCTTTGCTGTTTACATCGGCGATATAGATACTCAGTTCCATCCCGCTACCAGGAATCTGCCGGGTACCATTATTAAAATTATTTTTGGTGAAAGCCACTACTCTACCGTCAGCCGAATAAGAAATCGGACCTTCGTTAAAATTTGTTTTTAAGCGGGCGTGCAGGTAAGTGGGACGACCAAGGAAGTTGTTCTGATCCACCGAAGAGATAAATAACTGATTTTTTGCGGCACCTTCCCAGTTATTTTCGTTGACCTTGTTGGCCTGTTTGATGTCCTGCCGGGCGCTGGCGTAAACGACCTGATTATTGTAAAAAGAAGGTCCAAAGTCACTTTCCGGAGAATTGGCAAATTCGTTGGACACCTGATATTGACTGGGAACATCTTGAATAGATTCGGCAAAATCGCAGCTTTCGGAGAACTGTTTTCCGATGAGCGGTCGTCCCTCTGCGTAAATCAGGAACCACTCTTTTGCCCGTTTGTAATCTCCCTTTGCTTTTAATACATTGGCAAATTCAAAAATATGTACTGGATCTACCCCACTGATCTGGATGGCTTTCCGGTACCATTTGGCAGCCTCGTCCATGTTGTTGAGGTAACGATAGCTGTCAGCAAGTTTTGCTAATACCTCTCCATTATTGGGTTCTTTATCGAGTATAGAAAGATAAGAACGGACCGCCAGATTATAAGCGCCGAGTTCGTATTGCTTGTTGGCTTTCTTGAGATCATTCTGAGCAGTGAGAGATGCCGCCGAGAACAGAAAAAGTACCAGGGTTGATAGGAGTACAAAGTATTTCATAATAAATTTTCCAGTATGTTACAGTACAAATTTACATTAAATCAGTGAAGATGCTCAAAAACTATTCGGTTTTAAAGTATCAGATTGACAAGATTAACGTCCTAATAGTAAGCGAACGTATTCCAGGGTACCTGTCCGAATGGTCAATTTAATAGGATTTTAACAAAAAAGCAGAAATTTTAAGGCCGGAAGAGAAGCGAATAGCTATATTTGGGGTTTGTTTTGGGTTTTGGGTTGGTTTGGAAGGCGTATCTGGACGGGGACGTCCAAACTAACTGGTTTGGGTTTTGAGTTTTGGGTTTTGAGTTTTGAAAATTACCGAACAATTAGTGATTTTTAATAAATTAAAAATACATTCAAAATAATTATTTTATAAAAAAATGAATTATGAAAAAAATGATCAGGGTTACTATTTTCTTTTCCTTAATGACTATGATGATCGGCATGTCCTGCAATTCTGCGGGTGGTGCCAAGACGGTAACTGATAATGCTGTAGTTCCGGACTGTATAGATACCAAGATGGTGAATCGGGCAATGGAATGTGCGGAAGACTACTCCCCGGTTTGTGGTTGTGATGGAAAAACGTACAAAAACGAATGTGATGCGAAACGTTCGGGCTTGCAGGCAATGACGGCGAATGCCTGTCTGGATTGTCTCGATCCGGCAAAAAAAATGCGGCGTCCCTGTCCTAAAAGTCTGAGACCAGTCTGCGGATGTGACGGCGCGACGTACTCCAATATTTGCGAAGCCGAAAATGCCGGGGTTCAGAAATATACCAATGGAAGGTGCGGTGAAGAAACGGCGGCGAAAAAAGAAGATTGTATTGACCTGACCAAGCAGTCGATGCGACCTTGTCCCGAAGTTTACAAGCCAGTTTGTGGCTGCGATGGAAAAACGTATCCCAATCAGTGTAGTGCCGAAGTAAAAGGACTGACGGGCTGGACCGCTGGTGCCTGTGCGGACAAAGCACCGGAAAGTTGTATTGACGCTTCCAAAGTTAATCCCGAAGGAATGTGTCCCATGAATTATGATCCTGTTTGTGGTTGTAACGGCGTGACATACAGTAATGAATGTAAGGCGATTATTGCCGGCGTGACAAAATGGGAAAAGGGTGCTTGCGGGAAATAGGTTTTGCCTGAGACATTCGTGTCTTTGGCAGATATTTCTCACCCATTAGATTAGAGCTGCTACGAAATTACAAGGTACACAAAGGTTTTTCTTTGTGTACTTTGTGCTTTTGTGGCGAAAAAAAATATAAAATGAAAATTTTCAAGCAAGTAACTGCGAATAATATTGAATTAAAGCCTTATCCATTCAAAAAGGAATTAGCAATGGAAGCTTACTTGATTGAAAACGAAGAAATACTTTCTCTTGACAATGATAACTTTAATGAAGTAGTCGTGCTTGATGAAGAAATTGCATTAAAGAAAGGAAGAAGAGATAGAGATGGAAGGATTGATATTCTTAGTTCCTATGGTGCAGAATATTTAAGTATTATTGAATTAAAACTACACCAAATTGACCAACGAGCATTGAATCAACTTGAAAATTATTTAGACCAGAGAGACCAAATACTTGCAACTGGAAATTACTGGGAAGATGAAGTAGCCCCTAAATGGATTGGTGTTGTTGTTGGAACTTCGATCAGTGCAGAACTTCAAGAGCAATTAACAAAAGGATATGCATACAAAGAAATACCAATAGCAGGAATAGTCTTAAATAGATACCGAAGTCCTGACAATAATATATTTGTTGTTTCTGATACATATTTTAATTTCAAATATTCCTCCAAGGATTATTCGAAGTTCATTTACCACAACAAAGAATACAATAAAGCAAGACTTGTTAATGAAATTGTGAGAGATTATGTAGATGCTAATCCAGATATAAATTTTACGCAACTATAAAGAGAAATTTCCAAAACATATACAAGGCAGTTTTGGAGTCTTCGATAAATTATCAAGAGCTGAAGAAATTTACAATAATTGGGGACATAAACGGCACTACATTAAACCAGCTGAAACTATTAACTTAAGTGACGGTGAAATAATAGCTACTTGTACTCAATGGAATCCGAGAAATATTGCTGAGTTTATCAAAGTTGCAAATAAGCTTGACTTCCAGATAAAACTAAAATAAAAAATCTACCCGATTTTTTTTTGCTGCGGGGAGGAACTTTGCCCGTATTTTTTTGGTTTAGTGGATGTGAATGAGTAATTTTGCGCCAGAAACGGCTCCGTAGTTCAACTGGATAGAATATCGGTTTTCGGCACCGACGGTTGCAGGTTCGAACCCTGCCGGGGTCACAATTTCAACACCCAAATCCCTGTAAATCAACGATTTACGGGGATTTTTTTTGACTGGGGCATACTACTGGACATGAACCCATTTAGGATTCTTTTTGCCCTTTGATATTTCTGTCAAGTATTCAATAAATGAAGCCAAATGATAAAACTTGCCAGCAAGGACCGACTTACCTTTTTTGAATATTGATACAGCCCGTGTAGTTATCCCATTAGCGTAACTTTTAAAATCGCTTTTCTTCATTTTTACAGAAAGTATAGACTTCTTTCTAAAATTACATTAAAAAATTCGAAAATAGTTGGAACTGATAATAGCAGAGGGTTGCCCCTAACTAGGGTTGAGATTACCTAGTCAACCTCCTGATCACATTTAGGTATCTCATTTTTTCATACCACTACTTTAGAAATCAGTTTTGATGAGTTCTTTTTTCTTCAAGAGAAAACTTCTCTCCAAAAAAACTCGCCCACCTAATAAAAAGATGAACGAGTTTGCAATGAAGAACTTATTTAAAAATTAATAAACAATCTCATCTTTAATGATGATACTTTGGCCTTGATAGCTTTCCGCATGTTCGTTATATTCCGAAGCGTTAAAATCAGAAGCGCTAGCAATAGTTCCCAATTGTAAAAGTAAGGCAATGATTAAAGTAAACATAAGCTCATTTGGTTTTATGGTGATACAATTTAATTTTCACTTCCACCGTCCCTCATCCAGATCCACCGCATTATCCCAATCCGGATAATGGTTCCCGTCTTCATCTTGTTTTGAAGGAACGGTCATCGTTAATCGGCCGATCACTCTTAAGTATCCCATATTTTCATCGCACCATTGTTGGGCTTCGTCCTTGGTGAGTGCTTCTATCTGTGGACCGCCCCAGGTAAGCAGCTCTCCCCTATGCGGACACAGTGCTTTTATTTCAGTCGCCCAAATGAAGTGAGGAGGTTTTTTGGAGTCCATGGTTTTGGGATGGCCAGGTAAAAAAATCGCTCCCAATTTTCATCGGGAGCGGAATGTTAAAACAACAAACAAAAAGCACACTATGTGCGGAAACCAACACATCATGTAAAAAAAAATTCAAAAAAGAGCAGCTTAGATTCTGACAAGGGATAATCTAGTCCGCTCTTTTCTTAACCTTTATTTTTCTCATCTCTTGAATCGCTTGTTTTACTCCGGTTCGTTGGAGGGAGATACGGATTTCAATTTCTGTAAGTTTGTCGAGGTGCTCGTTTAGTCTTGATACTTCGTGTTCATAGAAGCGCTCGGTGGCATTGAATATCTTTAATTCGGTTTCTGGTTTAACTGGAAGCGTTCCGTCGTACCATTTTACTAACGTAGAAATACTGAGTTTGGCGAGTTTTGCAATGGATACTAGATCTTGCCGCTTTAGGCTAGATTGTTTTTTTGGTCTCCTAGTTATCTTTCTGGTTGTTGCTTTCTTCGCAGCGGTTTTCTTAGTAGCAACTTTTCTTGCAGTAGCTTTTTTAGCGGCAGTTTTGCGAGTTTCTAGCATGGGAAATTTGGTTTTAAGGTTTAGGTATTGGACTGTCCCCAATCCTTTGGACAACTTAACAATAATCCTTCGTGTAATTGTTAAAATTAAACAACTAATCTGTTTTCCACAAATTAATGCCTCAAAATTGACTGATCCTTCAAAGATCAAGGCAATTTTAGGGGTGTT
>CAKZUV010000193.1 GCA_937921555.1 uncultured Saprospiraceae bacterium | reverse complement strand
ATTGTAGCCAATTAATGGAAGTTTAGACAAGCTCTAAAAAGCCAGTTTGTAATATAATATTACAAACTGGCCCGTGGAACGACTGTTAGTCATTCTAATAAATTAAAAATATTAGCTGTTTTTTATTTCATCTTCTAAATCTGACGCAGCGTCTTTGGCACCATCTACCGCGTCGCCCGCAGCATCTTTGGCCGAATTGACCGCATCGCCCGCTTTGTCCATCGCGCCGCTCGCCATGTCTTTGGCGCCATCTACCGCGTCACCCGCAGCATCTTTGACTGAATTTACCGCATCACCCGCTTTGTCCATCGCACCGCTCGCCATATCTTTGGCACCATCTACCGCGTCACCCGCAGCATCCTTGACCGAATTTACCGCATCGCCCGCTTTGTCCATCGCGCCGCTCGCCATATCTTTGGCACCATCTACCGCGTCGCCCGCAGCATCCTTGACCGAATTTACCGCATCGCCCGCTTTGTCCATCGCACCACTCGCCATGTCTTTGGCGCCATCTACCGCGTCACCCGCTTTATCTTTAACTGCGTTTACCGCATCGCCCGCCTTGTCCATCGCGCCTTCTGCCAAATCCTTGGCACCATCTACCACATCACCCACTTTATCTTTAACCGCGTTCACTGCATCACCTGCTTTGTCCAATGCATCGCCCGCTAAATCCTTGGCGCCATCTACCGCATCACCTGCCAGATCTTTTAAACCACCTGCGGCGTCTCCTGCTTTATCCAATGCATCACCCGCAAGATCTTTTAAACCACCTGCGGCGTCACCCGCTTTATCCAATGCATCGCCCGCTAAACCTTTTGCGCCAGAGGCAACATCACCAGCAGAGTCTTTAACCGAACCAAACAGGCCCTTTAGAAAATCGAAAAATCCCATAGTTTCTTCTTTTAAGTTTAAATAAGTTAGTTATCAGTGCTAAATATAGTAAGATATTACGAAATATTATACTCCTAAAAGCGTGATTTTAAAAAATTAGTTGTTGCAAATTAGCATTTTGGTCATTTTTCCTACCATATCAAGGGTAAATATTAATAAGGTTCTGTTAAAAATTACGTAATCTGACGACATGCTAGTACTTTTGCAGTCTAATAATCGGGAGACTTGTACTCCTGATTTTCTCATTACTGAAAATTGCTTCAGTTTAAAAAATTAAAAAATGAAAGGAATATTTAAGATTGGAATATTGATGCTAACGTTAGCATTATTTAGTACTACCGAAGGACTGGCCCAGAAGTTTGGACATTTAAATAGTGGTCTTGTACTCAGTATGATGCCCGAATCCAAAGCAGCAGAAGCCGAATTACAGGCTTACCGGGAACAGCAGGAAAAGATTTTACAGAATAAGGTAACTGCTTTTCAGGCGAAAATAGCTGATTTGCAGAAGCGTTTTCCAGATTTAGCGCCAGCTCAGGCGAAAATTGAACAGGAAAAACTAGCAGCCGAAGAGCAGGAATTATACGCTGCACGGGCCAAAGGTGAAGAAGATGTTGTTAAGAAGCGGGAAGCATTGCTGAAGCCGATTTACGAAAAGGCAGATATCGCCGTACAGGCAGTAGGAAAAGAAAATGGTTTTACCATGATTTTTGACTCTGGTGCCTTCAATGTGGTATTATTTGCGGAAGATGCAACGGATGTTTTACCACTCGTCAAGGCTAAATTAGGTTTGTAACCTGAAGAAAATCCATAAACTTACCATTAAAAAAGCTGTCCTGAAAAATTTTTCAGGACAGCTTTTTTAGGTTTAAAATTTAATTTTTTCGGGTTATTCTGCTTTACGGCTGTCTTCGATTTTCTTCTTATCCGCCTCTTTCATTCCTTCCTTTATTTCTGTTTCGATAGATGCCTTGGCATTATTAAACTCTTTAATTCCTTTTCCCATACCCCGCATTAATTCCGGAATTTTTTTACCTCCAAAAAGTAAAAGAACCACGAATAAGATGATAATCAGTTCGGGACCGCCAGGAAGTGCAAATAATAATATATTCATATTCACTTGTTTTTAGAGATGTAAATGATCTAAAAGGTACCCTTTAGTTTTCTAAAGTACCAGAACAAATATAACAATTTTAGTCGCCACTTTATTATTTTGGTACGTGTTTAACCTTCCAAATCACTTGTTTTTACCTGATCCCGACTTTTATCTCCTCCTCTTTGGCTGAAATATCAGTTTCGATTATTTCAATTTCCACCCGACGGTTTTTCCTGCGTCCCTTTTCGGTTTGATTACTCGCTACCGGCAAGTCTCCCCCGTGTCCTACGGCCTCCATTCTGTACGGGTCAATATTTCCAATTTTAGCCAAAGAGCGCATTACCTCCAACGCACGATCCCGCGATAAACCATACAGTTGATCTCTGTCTCCCTGATTGTCCGTATGACCGGCAATCCTGACTTTTATAAAAGGATGACGACGCAAATAATCGGCGACTCTTTCGATTTCAAAATAAGATTTAGATAAAATATCCGCGGTGGATTGCCGGAATAATATGGGTTTCAGGGCTATTTTTTCTCCAATTGTTGCGGGTGTTTTTATAACTGGATGGGCAGCAGCCATTAATTTTAATTGCTCGTTTTTCTTTTGATGCGCTGTTTTCTGAGACGCTGAAACCACTATTTTTTTTGCCGGCGCAACCAGTTTTGCGGAAGCTGCCAAAACCGTTTTTTTTGCCGGCGCACTGATTTGAATCATAAAAATATCACTGCTCCCGTCTCTGGTAGAACTAAAATAGAGATGTCCGGTGGCAACATTAAAATAGGGATGACTGTCGTGCGCATCCGAATTGATGGGCGCTTTAAACTTCCGGGGTGCCGACCAGTTTTTCCAGTCGATGCCGGTTCTTTCCTGGATGTAGATATCGCTGCCGCCACTCGTTGTGTAACCCCGATTGGAGGCAAAATAAAGGGAACGTCCGTCCGTACTTAAATGTGGGGTCGTTTCTCTCCACGGAGAATTTACACCGCTGCCCATATTTTCGGGACGGGTCCAGTTTCCGTTGGTTTGTTTAAAACTGATATACAGATCACTTTGTCCCATACCATCTTCCCGTTCCATCGAAAGAATAATTACTTGCCCGTCCCCACTCATCGTAAGATTGACGTCTTCGCCGGAATTATGATAATTATTGATTGGCATTGACTCGGGAAAATTCCAGGTACCGTCCTTCTTTTGATGTACCGTAGAAAATCCTTTCGCCATGCCTCCGCCCTCCACGAACTGGTTGATCAGAATCAGGGTCTGATCGTTTGGGCCGAAAGAACTAACGCTGTTCGGCAGAGCATTATTCAACGGATATTCGGGATGACGATCTGCCAAAAAACTATCTCCGTCCCAACGGGCTTCCCAGATATCCTGATTGAAATCAGATTCGTATAATTTTCCGCCGGGACGGTCTCCCAGCATCGTATAGATTGCGCGCAGTCGCTGGTCGTATGCTGCTTTTGGTAAGACAACGGAAAGATCTTGTCCGGACTCTACCAAAGTCTGATCAAAGTCAGGATAACCCACGCGGGTATAAAACAAACGCTGACCATCGCTGCTGATACAGGGGGCAATTTCGTCGAAACCACTGGTATTGATCGATGGATCCAATTTTTTTAAAATAAAATCCTGGCCGAATACGGCGGATGCGTATGCCCACAGGCATAGCAGGAGTAGATTCCTCATCTTGTACGGTCTTGGTTAAAATAAAAAATGGTAATAAACCGGGGGACCGAGCGGAGGGAGTCTCAGGGGAGGATTAAAATTTCATTGTAAATATTCGTTAAAAACAAATATAAATATTATGCTGACGAATAGCAAGGAGGATTGAACATCGGATAAGGGATCAGTAACATAAGAAGCGCCAACTCATTTTTTCACTTCTTGTATTTTGATTTTTTTATAAAAATGTTAATCGGTTAAATAGACGTTAGTTACTCATGCGAATCAAGAGCTAAAAAGTAAATCATGTAGCGTAATCTTCTTATTCAATTTTGTCTTAGAATATTGAATCGTGAATATCCAATCATGAATATTGATTGAAACCCCTTTATCGTAAAACAGATTTCTTATTTTGAAAGAAACCTATACGTGATAAATCATGATATTTATGGTGAATAAAAGTTTTCCCGTCACAGGAAAATTCAATCTTCATTAGTCGATATTCGATATTCATTATTTTCTAACAGCGTGTTAGTTCTCCTGCAATTGAGCAACATTATGAATGATTTAGCCCTTGATTCGCATTACTCGTTTATGTCCATAAACGCCCGGTACAAATCCTTCCAATCTTTCCGGTCCTTAACCACTGTTTCCAGATATTCCTGCCAAACCACCTGATCCTGGACCGGATCTTTTACAATCGCTCCCGTGATGCCTGCGGCCAAATCTGCGGCTTTTAAATCTCCATCACCAAAATGAGCGGCGAGCGACTGACCGGAATTAATGACCGAAATAGCTTCTGCGGTGCTCAGGGTGCTGGTCGGAGATTTTATTTTCGTACGACCATCTTCCGTTTTGCCGGAACGCAGTTCCCGGAAGATGGTAACCAGTCTTTGAATCTCTTTAACCGGAGCGGCCGAGGCCGGTAATTCCAGCCGGTCGGCAATTTGGTGTACCCGGGTTTTTACGATCTTTACTTCCTCTTCCAGGGTTGCTGGCAGCGGCATGACCACCGTATTAAAACGACGACGCAAGGCACTCGACAATTCATTCACGCCTTTATCCCGGTCATTGGCCGTAGCAATTACATTAAAGCCACGATTGCCCTGCACTTCCATTCCGATCTCCGGAACGGGTAATATTTTTTCAGAAAGAATAGTAATCAACGTATCCTGCACTTCCGACGGAATCCGCGTCAGTTCTTCAATCCGGGCAATTTTTCCGTTTTCCATTGCCGTCATAATGGGACTCGCTACCAGTGCCTTTTCGGATGGACCCTCCGCAATCAAGCGGGCATAATTCCAGCCGTATCGCATGGCTTCCTCAGTCAGTCCCGCCGTTCCCTGCACCAGTAATTTTGAATCTCCACTGATCGCAGCAGCCAGATGTTCACTCACCCAGGTTTTTGCCGTACCGGGAATACCGATCAGCATAAGCGCACGATCAGTAGCTAACGTTGCTACGGCCACTTCCATGATACGTCGGTTGCCGTAGTATTTGGGTTCGATGACCGTTCCATCGTCCAGCGTTCCGCCCATCAGATACGTGATCACCGCCCAGGGAGACAAATTCCAGTTGGTCGGTCGAAAACGATCATCATTTTTGGCAAGCGCTTTCAGTTCTGCGGCGTACGCATCTTCAGCGTGCGGACGGAGCGCGGTATTTTTCTTATTTTTAGGCATAAAATATATTTTAAAATTATGGCTAAGTTAACCAGAAAAAACTTTCTGAAGGGGGCAGCCCTCGGAACGATTTCGCTTCCCTTTTTAATCCGTGGTTGCGGACCCACTAATATCGCGCAAAATACGGCCTCCGGTCCAAATATTATTACAGATAAAAAATTTCAGTGGAAACTGGTCACCACGTGGCCTCCTAATTTTCCGGTCCTGGGAGAAGGTTGTACCTATTTTGCCAACTGGGTCCGGGAGATGTCCGGCGGGAGATTGGATATTAAGGTTTTTGGAGGTGGAGAACTGGTTCCTCCGCTTGAAGTTTTTGATGCAGTGCGTACCGGAGCCGCCGATATGGGTTCGGGAGCCGCTTATTACTGGGCGGGAAAAATTCCTTCCGCACAGTTTTTTGCCTCGGTTCCTTTTGGTATGAACGCGCAGCAACTCAACGCCTGGATTGACAATGGTGGTGGTCTGCAATTGTGGGAATCGCTCTACGCGGATTATGGACTCGTACCGATGCTGGGTGGTAATACCGGCGTGCAGATGGGTGGCTGGTTTAACCGGGAGATTAATACGCTCGGGGATTTTAAAGGTTTGAAAATGCGGATGCCGGGACTGGGTGGAAAGGTGTTGAAACGAGCAGGAGGATCTCCCGTTTTGATGGCAGGAAGCGAATTATACACGGGTCTCGAAAAAGGAACGATTGACGCCACGGAATGGATTGGTCCTTATCATGATTATAAAATGGGATTTTATCAAATCGCTAAATATTACTATTCTCCCGGCTGGCACGAAGCGGGAACTGCGCTGGAAATTATTATTAATAAAAATAAAATGGAGGAATTACCAGCCGATTTGCAAGCCATCGTACGGACGGCTGCAGCCCGTATGAACTTATGGACGCTTTCTGAATTTGAGGCTAAAAACGGTATTTATCTGGATAAACTAATCAACGAAGAAAAGGTAGATATCCGAAAATTCAATCCGGAGATTTTAGATCAATTAAGAACTTATACCGAAGAGATTACCGAAGAACTGGCCAGTCAGGATGCGTTCAGCCGGAAGGTATTCGATGCTTATCAAAAATTCAGACAGCAGGCTGCGAGCTGGAGTAAATTATCGGAGAAAGTATATTATAATGATTTACAGATATAGTAGACTTTATTTAGATAAAACGGGAGCCTGGGCACCACAACACTCAGAGTCGAACGTATCTATAAATCCATCACCATCATTATCAATTCCATCACCACAAATTTCTGACAGACAAGGCCCAATCAAGGGGTTTTGCCAAGTATTGTTGATAGGTGAGGTATAGGTGATGGTAGTAATTAATCCACTGGTATCCACTGTAGGGACACCTGTTCCAGCGATTCCATCCGCATCAGGATCGGTAATCCCTTCTTCCTCTGTATCGAAGCAGCCGTCACCATCTGAGTCTGTTTCATACGGATCGTAGATTCCATCAGGTGCTGTTTCACTATCCGCTATGCTATAATTAAGGATGTCGCTATCAGGTGTTGTTTCCAGTCCATCAAATAATCCGTTTGCACCAAATAAACCTGGAGTTCCGTCAATGACGCCGTCATTGTTAGCATCCGTTGCACCGTGTCCTGCTTCTACCAGATCTAATATTCCATCATTATCTGAATCTAAATCCAGGTGATTTTCTATTCCATCATTATCAATATCGCAACCTTCCATATCATATATTAACCTGACTTCATCAACGGTAAAAACACTCCAATTTCCATTATCTGCTTTAAGTTGTATTGTTGCTGTTGTTGCCGTCGCAACAAATTCTATTCTTATTTGAAACCAATGAGGGTCGAGTGTTGGGTAAGTCGTATATACTTCACTGGGATCATAGGCTGGCAGGTTAGAAGGAAAATCTGCACTTGTGTAAGTGACAGGAAAGTCAGTTAAAATATCATACGAATAATAAGGATACACAGTAGACGGATTACCAGAAGGATCGATTTGAGTTCCGGTACTTGTATATCCTGCAGGTACAGCACCTCCGGCAATGGTACCTATTTCTATATTCCCCCCGTATATATTCAGCTGACCAGCATCGGAGTCAATACCTGGAGTTTCGTCAACATCTTTGTTATTATCATGATAATTAGGCAGTATTCCCAACCAAAGTTCTACCGCATACTCTTTTCCAATCTCAACTGGAATATCCTGACTTATAGCCTCTTCATTTGTCGAAAAAATACCAAAGCCTCCTCCGGCAGGACTTGGGAGAATCATTGCAGGTGTTTCTGCATGAGCCCTGTCATTACTGCTTAAAATATATTGTCCTTCTGTCCAATCAACTGATCTGTCACCAGGGCGGTTCCAACCTACAAAATTTAATTCAGTCGCATCATTATTACCATATTTATAAAGGGATATTCCGTCAACTCCTGTAAGGTAGTTTACAGGAGATCCAGGTCCTGGTGGGTTTCCAGTGTAGTTATTAGCAGATTCAAAACTTAATACATTACCTAATTCAATTGATAGACATTCATCTGCATCGGGAATCCCATCATTATCATCATCCAGATCACATAAGTCAATGATTCCATCTCCATCACTATCTGTCCCAATGACACAGGGATCATAAATAAATCCAACATCCCAATTATTCTCAAAATCACCATTTGATAAATTAAATACACCCGTTGCATTATTATTACCAAAATCAGAATCATTTGGATCATTAGGTACCGAAGGCCCTTGCGTGGTATAACTATATGAAATATCAGGCAAAACACTTCCAAGATAATAATCTCCCGCTGGCACGTTATTGAAAAAGTAATATCCCGGATTTCCTTCAAGATCAGATTGAGTAGTCGTTGTTGCGTATACAACTCCTGGTGCCGAATTATCATAAAGATTTATAACAACATTATTTAGTCCAGCACTTTCTGGCTCATTTTGAATACCATCCTGACTAATATCCGTCCAGGCATATCCTCCTAAGGAGGCAGCGGAGCCAGGGCCGATTAATCCAAGATCCCAGGAATAGTCTAATTCAAATTCACCTATGTTTGTAATCGGCATTTTTGCAACAATAGAATCATTATTTATTACCGGTAGTCCGTCAGAATCAATCGTCGTATCTCCTCCCTGGTTGGCGGTTGTTATTTGATAATTTTCTGAATTGTAAAAAACAGCATAGTAGTCTCCTGTTGGTAAGAAAGGAAATAAATAATACCCTCCATCGGCGGTTACGGTAAAATTAACAAAGGTATCCTGCAGGATATTCTGAATGCCATCTCCATTATCTTTATAAAGGTCCACTCTAATATTATCAATTCCAGATTCACCACCATCTTGTATCCCATTTTCATTCGTATCATTCCAGACAAAATCTCCGTAAACTCCAGGGATTTGCTCGTTAACTTCCATCCCAACCTTAATTGGTTCTCCGGGCGGCAAGGTCGTTCCATTGTCTGCACGACTTGTAATATATCCAAATGAATTCCAGGCAATAGAATCGGGAACTGCTCCAATCGAATTTAAAACACCTACAGGCGCTCTCATTGGCCATTCTAAAAAAATCGAATCACCTGGTTCTAAAATAGTAGTTCCAAAATCAAATTTCAAGGATTGGACAGAGGTAATATCAGTAGGAAGGGTAGTTGTCCAGTTAGGTATATCACAGCCAACCGGGCCACTGGAAACAATTCCTTCTGTACTTCTACATGGATTATTTTCAGTACTGTAATAAACAGTTACGCCAGCAGGAGCGACAACTTCTCCTACCAGATTAGGCCGCCACCGAGAATCCCGGTTAACCAAGGTAACCACACTGCTATCATCTGGTGCAGGTAATAGATCAATCACAATAATATCCGTCATATCAACCGTTCCTTTATTGCGTACGATCAATTGATAATCAGCAATTCCGCCGGGCAATGTACTTCCTATGTTTGGGTATTTTGTCCAGGTAGAATCTAACTGTCCTTTCACTAATTTTTCAGATTCTAAAGAAACTAATTCTATAATATCAACTGCTCTTTCATCACCACAAAAAGTTTCCGTAAGGTCTCCATCTCCATCCAAATCATAAATATCCGGTTCATCCAGGGCTGAACAAGCACCGATATTATTTGCATCAACCCAAAATCTATTATAAAACGAAGGGGTACCACTAGAAACAACGTTTGGAATAGTCGTGTTAAAACTAACAACAACCCTGTCGCCAGGAGGAATTTTTATCCCATTCCCACCTGTCCATTCCCATTTTAAAAGTTCTCTCCCTGTTCCATTATAATCTGCTGTATAGGTAAAAACCGGAGCTGGATAACCCGATGTATTACCCCAGGGCGGTAAAAACCAGCTTCCAGCCTGATAAGTAAGTCCCTCTGGTAATAAGTCATATACTACTGGATTCTCAAGAGAATCGCCTGCTCCCCATTCATTCCGAACTGCCAGGTTAAATGTTTCTGTATCACCAGGACTTAAAACTCCACCGAGTCTGGATTTAACTGGATTTAAATTCGCACCACTTACCGTCGGTAATATGTTATAATCAACACAATTATTTGAACCCGAAGTATTAATACTTCCCCCTTGATAACCCGCCGTATAACAATTGGTATAAGTCCCATCAGTGGCGTTCATCATAACATTGAAATCCAACTCTACATCATAATATCCTCCTGATGATATTGGCATTGCATCAGGACCAAACTCCCATCTGATTAAAGTAATATATTCTCCGGCTGCTAATCCAAACGTGGATACATCCTCTTGTAACCCATTTTCTCCCGCCCAGTTAATGTGGGGCGATCCGGGGGTAGTCGTCCAGGTAGTGTTTAAATTAGTTTGATATTTAATATACAAATCAATATTTGCTGGAATATTATAATAATGAGCACCAAGTCCAATATCTGTAATTTCTATTCCGGCAGGAATGCTATCTTCCAGATAAAAACTATCAAGGGAGACATTTGAGTTATTCCACCAATTCATATAAAAAGTACCCGAAGCACCAGGATAAAAGCTATTCTGAGAAACGGATTTTTCAGTTCCTATGTCTAGGGTGGGGTTATTAACAGTACTACTTACTGATGTTACTCCACTAACCTCAGATTCTCCTATGGGTGTATAAGCATAGGATGCCGTATTGGTAACTACCTGGCCAAGAGAAAACGAAGCACTGGGATATACCAAAACCACGGTAAAATACCGACACTCATCTGGCTTGATGGTATCTCTGGTCCAGGTTACCGTATGGCTTGACGCATCATATACCCCGCCAGCATCTGAGTAAACATAGTTAGTCCCTGTCGGTAAGGTATCTATTATGGTAATATTAGTTGCGGTAAGTGATCCAGTAGAAGTAGCAGCGCCAAGCTGTGGATTACAAAATTCAACAAAATAGGCTGTATTTTCGTCTAATACGGTTCCTGCTTCAAGGCTTTTTTCTACCTGTGAATTATCGCTGGCAACTGCAGTAGCAGCAACCGGATTACTATTTTGCGCAACAGCATTCGTTGCGTCAATCGTTGCTGTGTTAGTAGCCACGGTACCATTTGCCGTTTCACCATTGGGAAACCGAACCTCAATTTGTACTTCACCGGTAGTTCCGGCAGGCATGGTCCCTATAAAATTAAATGTAACGGTATGGGTAAGCGGATCGTACGACTCATTGATGGTATGAGCTGATCCTGAAACACTAACAAATTCTACCTCAGATGGGAGGGGGTCGGTTATAAAAGTGCCACTACAATCGTCTGTTGTCCCAGAACAACTGTACTGTAAGGTGTAGGTGAAATCTTGTCCTGCAAGAGGAGCTGGGTTGGATACTGCCTTTGTTAAACTTAAATCTGCAGCAAGGGTCGAAGTCGCCACTTCACTCCTGAAAGTATGGGTATTAGAATTGAAAAATACCAATATTGACAGAATCAATAACGGTAAAAATGAGCTATAAGCTTTATTCATCTGACTATTCTTAAGTAACAAACCAGTCTTTTCAGGGTAAAACCTAATAGAAGGTAAATTTAAAGCGAAGCGGTAAAAAAACATTCTAAACCAGGAGAACATGAGATTACCTTTAAAAATAGATGGCAATTATTGTTCCAATCATTTCATGAAATTGTATAATATTTAAAGAAAATTTAAAGAAAAGACCCATTGACAAAAGCAGAGAATCCAGGACTCACTACAAAAAAAGAAACCCCGAATTCTGGGTTATCCAAAATCCGGGGTCGCTATTTCATCAAATCTAACCCGTCACGGCCGCTTTGACGGACGCGGGTGCCGGCGCGTAGCCTTCCATTTTCATGGAATAACTCGCCATTCCGGCGCTAACCCCTCGCAGCTGATTGACGTACCCAAACATTTCTGCCAGAGGTACCGTCGCAACTACCTGTACGCGACTGGCTACTTTTTCCTGTAACTGTATCACAGCCCGGCGGCGATTCAAGCCACCGATAACCGCACCTACGTATTCTTCCGGCGTACTTACTTCTACCCGCATGACGGGCTCCAGTAATTCCGGCTTCAGTTGACCCGTAGCTGCCCGTAAGGCATCCATCGCACAAAGCTCAAAAGCCAGCGGCTTCGAATCGTTCGAGTGGGTACTACCATCCACCAGTACCACCTTTAGGTTGGACACCGGATAACCAGCGATGGGGCCTTGCTGCATCATCTTCCGAAAACCTGCTTCTACCGAAGGAATAAATTCTTTTGGAATACTACCTCCCACAATCTGATTGACAAATTGCAGTTTTTCGGTCGTGTCATCCTCCGGAATATTTTCCAGAAATTCGGCGTCAGCGGGTCCCAGAATTACTTCGATTTCGGCAAATAAACCAGGTCCGCCCCCTTGCTTTTTCAGGCGTTCGCGGTGTCTTACCGTTTCGGTAAACGCTTCCTGATAAGCCACCTGAGGGGCACCAGTGGTTATTTCAATTCCGAAATCATTCTCAATCCGGGAGCGCATGACCTCCAGATGTAATTCACCCATTCCCAGCAGGATCGTCTGTCCCGTTTCGTGATCTACTTTGACCGTAAAACTGGGATCTTCCATCCGCAAGCGTCCGAGTAATTCACCCAATTTAGCCAGCTGATCATTTCGCTTCGGCTCAATGGCCATGCTAATAACCGGCTTTGGAATAAATAAATTTTCCAGTTCCACCGGATGGGTAACGTCCGAAAGGGTATCCCCCGTGCGGAAGGTTTTCAGACCTACCGTGGCGGCAATTTCCCCAGCCATTACCTCACTGATTTCCGTTCGCTTATTGGCGTGCATCTGGTACAATCTGCCTATCCGTTCCGTCTTTCCGGTTCGGGTATTGAGAATTGTATCACCTGCTTTCAAAGTACCCGAATAAACTCTGAAAAAGCAGAGTTTTCGGTTTTGCTCATCCAGCGCAATCTTAAAAACCAGGGCAGACACGGGTCCTTCCGGATCGGCCTTTCTGGTTTCTGTCGCATCTGTATCCGGATTGGTTCCGGTGACTTCTTTCCGGTCAGCCGGCGAAGGCAGATAAGCAGCTACGGCGTCGAGTAAAGGTTGAATTCCCTTGTTCTTATACGCAGCGCCCATCAAAACAGGGACTATCTTTCGTGACAGCACCAAACGACGGATTACCGTGGACAGTAACTGTTGCGTAACTTGTTCGGGATGATCAAAATAAGCCGCTAATAATTGGTCATCAAATTCAGCAAGCATCTCCATCATCTCATTACGGGCTTCCGCAACGGTATCCAGTAAATTCGCAGGGATTTCCCGTACTTCCACGACTCCTTCTTCGGACCAGTAAAGCGCTTCGTTGGTTAACAAGTCTACGACTCCGACAAATTCGTTGTCTGTAAAAATGGGCAATTGTAAACCAACCGCATTCGCTCCGAGTCGTTCCCGTATGTGGCGGACTACGTTGCTGAAGTCGGCTCCCGGTTTGTCCATTTTATTAACAAAACCGATAGCCGGTACTTCATAACGCTGTGCCTGTTGCCAGACGGTTTCCGTTTGAGATTCGACGCCATCTACCGCATCAAATAAGGCAACGGCCCCGTCGAGCACCCGTAAACAACGCTCTACTTCGATGGTAAAATCCACGTGTCCTGGTGTATCGATGATGTTCATCGTTATGGGTTTTCCCAGATATTCCCAGCTGGCCTGCGTAGCCGCCGAACTAATGGTAATTCCCTTTTCGATCTCCTGTTTCATCGTATCCATCTGACTATTGCCAAGATGGGTTTCACCAATACGGTGGGATTTTCCGGTGAAGAATAAAATTCTTTCGGTCAACGTGGTTTTGCCGGCATCAATGTGTGCAGCGATTCCTATATTTCTTATGAATTGCAATTTTCTGACTTTCATCATTCTTTATTTAAATATTCTAAAAAAGAATCACCACCGGGTTATGCGATTACGAACTCCGCCACTGCGTTTTGTAATAAAACGAGTGAAAAGTAATTAATTAAAAGTGTATAAAGAAGTTGTTTAAAAACTCCCAAATTGCCTACGAGCTGATAAAACCCTCCAACTCGTCGCCTTTTTTCTCGTCAATAGCGCGGCTATTCACTCAAAAAAGAGGCTAGAGTTGAATAATTTTCTCTAACTCTCGGCTGCTTTTGGAATTCTTAAACAACTTCAAAGAAATGCAGAAGTTGCACCAACAGCAGGATAGTGTTGGCGACCCGGTTTTACCTCTGCGCTAAGTAGCTTAGCAGCAATGGGCAAAAAACCATTTTGAAAGGATTAAATAATATTCTGACTAACATGATCAGGATTTAAATTTAATGGATGAAGACGTATATGTCTTCAAGCGGTATAACGATACCAACAGAAATACAAATATTTCCAGAGGAAAGTTCCCGGCAATAAAAAAAGGTCACCCGAAGTGGATGACCTTTCACGGTATATAAATACCGGTTATCTTAATTTTTTAAGACCGTGTATTTACTATCCGAATTTGGCAGCATCTACTTTAGATAGTACTCTCCAGCATTCGTGCGTTGCACCTTCTGCCTGAGACTTAGCAACTGCGTAAAATCTTCCGTTTTTCTCTCTTACTTCAAACTCTGCAGTTTCGAATTTTGCTTTTGTTTTTACATCGTAAAAACTTAATTTTTCTTTAGCCATAATAGGTCAATTTTAAATTAATAATAGCACAAAACTACGCTATTTACGGGGATAGGAAAGGATAAAATTAGCAAATTAATAAAATGTTTTTTTCACAATTTATCTAACCTGCTGATTATCAACATTTTAAATAAAAACAAAATGTTTTATTATTATTAAAAAATGATGTCTTTTCCTGTTTTTTGGACAAAAAACAGAAGATTCACACATAAAATCACGCTTTAGAACGAAGAAATTACACATAAAATTCAGGTTTAGAGATGTATTTCAACGTGTTTAGAATAACAAAAAAACGATCTGCGGAAAGACCATTATCAAGATCAGAAACACCAATTGAATGTAGACAAACGGAACAATGCCCCGGTATATCTGACTGGTCGTTACTTCCGGAGGTGCAACTCCTTTGAGATAGAAAAGCGCAAATCCGAAAGGGGGAGATAAAAAAGAGGTTTGGAGATTCAGCGCAATTAAAATTCCTACCCAGATTAAATCTACTTCGTAGGCCAAAAATACCGGAACAACCACTGGAACGATAATAAAGATGATTTCTATAAAGTCAATAAAAAATCCGGCAACAAAGATGATCGCCATAACCAGTAATAAAAATGCAGTAGCGGATAAGCTGGAATTTTCGATCATCTCAATCAGATAACGATCTCCTCCTACTTCTCTGAAAACAAAGGAAAAAACGGTAGCTCCCAAAAGAATTATAAAAACCATACAAGTCAGGTGGGTCGTTTCCCGCATGACGGATTTTAGTACCTCCAATGTAAATTTACCCTGAAAGATAGTCAATATCATAGCGCCCATCGCACCAACTCCCGCGGCCTCGGTCGGGGAAGCAATACCTTTCAAAATTGAACCCAGAACTGCCACGATAAGCAACAGCGGCAGGACAAATGCTTTGAGCACCCGCATCCCAAATCCTTTTCCTTTGAATGCAGCGATTTCCTCGCGAGGAATACCGGGGGCTTCTTCCGGACGGAGATGAGCACGAATCAAAATATAAGCGATATAGCTGAAAACCAATAATAATCCGGGAATCAACGCAGCTTTAAAAAGATCTCCGACTGATACATTTAAAACACTTCCCAATAAAACCAGAACGATAGACGGTGGAATAATCTGACCCAATGTTCCGGAGGAGGCAATAGTCCCCGTAGCCAGTTCCGGGCGATATCCACGCCGTAGCATAGTAGGCAAACTGATCAGTCCCATCGTCACGACGGTAGCTCCCACGATTCCGGTAGAAGCAGCCAGTAAGGTTCCTACGATTACGACGGAGATGGCCAGTCCTCCTTTCAAGGTACCGAACAGCATCGCCATGGTTTCCAGCAGGCTTTCTGCCAATCCGGATTTTTCCAGCATGATTCCCATAAAAACAAAAAGTGGTACGGCCAGTAATACGTAGTTATTCATCACGCCCATGATACGGAGCGGCAGCGCGGAAAAGCTGGAAGGTTCCAAAAAACAAATAGCATATAAGGTAGAGATTCCTCCCAGGGTAAAGGCTACCGGGTAACCGTACAAGATGAGCAGAAAAATACTAAGAAAAAGAATGAGGGCGATTATTTCCAAGAGCTAGATGGTTATTTCGTAAGTATCTATTTAAAATTGCCGAAAGACGTCTCCGGCGCCGTTTCTTTCAGGGTGAGTAGCGAAGACAGTATTATTGAAATAGCCTGTAACAACAAAAAAGACAGACCAACCGGAACGGCAAATTTAATCAGGTACCGGGCGGGCAATCCTCCGGGATCGGGCGATCCTTCTCCCAGTTGCCAGGAATCCACGGCGTAGTAAAAACTAAAATAGATTGTCAGCAGCAACCAGGGTACGAGCAGTAAAATACTACCGAATAAATTTACCCAGGCCTGATCGCGTTTACTGAAATTGGTATAAAATAAATCCACCCTTACGTGGCGATCATGCTTGAGCGCGTATCCGGCACCCAACAAAAAAATCAGCGAAAAGATATGCCACTGTAATTCCATACTCCACACGCTGGTGGTATTAAAAAAGGTCCGCCGTACTACTTCCAGGCAGACAACTAAAACCAGCAACAAGGTCAGCCACGATACGGCCTTACCAACGGCTTCGTTTATCTGATCAATTATTCCTATTATTTTTTTCACGGAGGGAAGATACAAAAATCACCAATTATTTTATAACCGTTGAGAAAAATCAACACATTTGCGTATCTTGCTTTTCTTTTCATTGACCGTATTATTTGCGGGTTTTTACCAACCATATTATACTATGATTAATTTTGCCAACGCCGAACTGGGAGAAATCGCCATCCACCGAGTCGGTAATAAACACCGGGCTACCCGGAATTTTATTTCTCCTGCGCTTTATGATCTGGACGAAGCTACCCGTGAGTTACTCCACAATTTTTTTCTAAAACCCATGAAGCGCCAGGTGGATAATTTGCACCGGTTCGTACACACGGAAGATGTCAATCTTAACGAAATGAATAATTTCGCAAAGACGATCTTCTCCGACCGGGACGCGCTGCTCACCGAGTCGGTCAATATCCTGGAACATCTGTACCGGCAATCAACGCATCCCAGTATCAAAACCGGAGAAGTGTACGTCGTTTTTATTGATGGAATCGTAGTTCTGGACGAAACCGTTTCCGCTTTGGGTATTTTTAAAACGGAAGAAAAGAGTCAGTTTTTTCAGGTGCGTCCCGACGGAGATATGCTGGCTATTAAAAAACAAAAGGGCGTCAATATTAACAAACTGGATAAGGGTTGTCTGATTTTAAATACGGCCATGGACAGCGGATACCGGGTATTGCACGTGGACAACAATCAGTATGATGCCGCCTATTGGTACCATAATTTTCTGGGACTGGATTATGTAAAAAATGAAAATTTCCATACCCGGAATTATCTGCAGTTGTGTAATGGCTTTTCGGAAGAAGTGGTCGCGGCGGGTGCCGACCGGGGAGAACAGATTAAATTTTTGGCAAACTCCGTTGACTACTTTACAAGCAATGAAGTTTTTGATCTGGAGGATTTTACCAAGACGGTCATTCCCGAACCCGATGCAGCCAGAGAATTTCAAGCTTACCATGAAACGTACATTCCAGAAAAAACCAACGGTTTCAACATTTCAAAAGCGGCTACCAAAGCTGCTTCCCGCGCTTTTAAAAGTACTATCAAACTAGACACGGGCATTCAGATAAAACTGGATGTTTTTAACCCGGAGTCCAGCCGGCAATTCGTCGAACGGTACTACGACGAAGATAAAGGAATGTATTGTTATAAAATTTTCTTTAACGAGGAACTGCCTTAGCAGGTAATGAATAATGGGGTTAATGAATAATTAATAATGCCCTTCTAACGTGAATACGAAAGTAGAGACATTATTCATTATTTATTATAAAACCATTCATTCTCCAAACGGTCCGGGAATAGATATTTCTTTTCGTTAACCAACCACGCTTCATCATGGATATTCGGGCTACCTTATTAGTGGAACATTCCAAGGCCAATACGCTGAAAATCGTCAATTATGTTGGCAGTAACCAAAAGCGTTTTGATGACTTGATGGAGCTTTTTCTGGCGGATGAATACCGGGTTACCCAACGGGCGGCGATGGCAGTGGGACACGCGGCGGATCGTCATCCCCAACTGATTAAAAAACATCTGAAAAGTTTACTGGAAAATCTTCGCAAACCAGAGATTCACGATGCCATCAAACGGAATACGGTTCGGCTTTTTGATAAACATTTTGATTTGCCGGAGGAGCTGATGGGGATGGCCGCCGAAATTTGTTTTAACTATCTCGATGATCCGCAGGAAGCGGTTGCCATACGGGCTTTCTCGATGGGCGTCTTATATAAAATCTGTCAGCTGGAACCCGAATTAGGAAACGAATTAATCATGGTGCTCGAAGATCATCTGCCACACGGATCGGCAGGATTTAAAAGCCGGGGAAAGAAAATTCTGGCTAAGCTCCGCAAACAACAGCAGCGCCTGAAAAATTAAAAAAGAGTCATTCACCAAAATACAGTGAATGACTCTTTTCTATTACAGTAGAAACCGTAAATACCTTATCGACTTCCTTTCTTTTTATAATAATCAAAGACTTTGGTGACCACCGCGTTTTGTAGTTTTGCTGGATCTTCCCGAAGTTGTTTTTCCTTTGTTCCCATTGTCAGAAATAAAGCGTCTACTGCCCGCTCGGCCAGAAATCCAGATAGGTCATTGTCCACTTTATTTTTTGCAAAAAGATTATAAGCGCCCGTCGCCATCGGCCAGTACTGAGGGACTTCTGTTTTTCCCAGCTCGGTGTCGAGTCGTTCGCTGTATCTCTTTTTGACGCTGCCGTACATCGCATTTTTTAATAACATCGTAGCGGCATCTTCTGCTCCAAGTACGACCCCGACCGCGTCGGTAATTTTGATAGAACTGATGGCGTCTTTCATAATACCGGCACTTTCACCCGCCACCATTTTGGAAATACCATTGATCTGACTGGTAATTTTATCTACTTCTTTGCCAACCCCCAATGTTTTCAGCGTGTTGAGGACAGGGGCTATTTCTTCGGGCAACAGGCCTTCTATACCACCGGCAGCATTCATAGTCTGCAAGGCTTTGATGGCCCGGAAAGAGCTGCCATCCATCAGTGCCTTGACTGCTTGAATAGATTCCAGGGCAGTTGGCGCAATGCCCAGATTATTCAGGGTGCTGCACGAGGAAAGCAGCATGGTGAGCGTGAGCAAAGGAATAAGTATCTTTTTCATGTTATGAATTTTTGATTTAAAGATGATAAGAGCTTGTCTAAACTTCCATTAATTCGTCTTTTCGACGTAAAATAAGGTAATTAGGTACATTCTGATAAAGACTGCGCATTATTCAAAACTCCGGATTTCTAGCGAAAAATCATCCAGATAGCCTTCTGACGTTTCTTTATTCCAGAGGAAAACTTTTAAAAATGCCTCCGGAGGAATATCTTTCAGCGACACCTCAACGGTAAAATCAACGGGCCACCAATTGGAATACGCCTGTATCGAAGATTGAATATCTTTTCCTTTCCAGAAATAATTTTTCCCGTTTTTGTCTTCAATGGAAATGACCAGTTGGGCGGAGGTGGCTTGCGTCCAGTAGGTGAAGGCTTCGGCACGGATACTCAATTGTGCCGGATTTTTATTTATAAAATTTTTCATTGAAACAATAAACGTGCTGGAGTATTCCGCTAATTGTTCTGCGTGGTTTCCGTGATGTTTGATGGAAGTTGTTCGCCGTTGAAGATTCTCCTGCCAGTAAACCGGGGTATCCGATTCAAATCCTTGCTTACTTTTTAACAATAAATTTCCGGAAATATCTGGCAATGTAATTTTATTTAGTTCATACAGATAAATACCCAGACTTTCGTAATCGTATAACAATTTATTTTCAGAATCAATATTGCGCACATAATAAGGTAAACGCTCATAACTGATATTGCTGAGAAAGCGAGGATACCAATTGATTAGCAATAATTTTTTACGGTCGTCCAACGTATCAGCATCATATTGACCGTAAGGCAAAAAAGTAAAATCTCCGCCATCTCCAAAAACATTGTAATAATTTCCCAGATTGGCTTGTGCCGGATTGGTGATAATGTAAGCAGCATCGTAGGATTCAAAAATTTCTTTTTTCAGCATTTCCCGTTGAGTTCGAAAATGAATGCTGCGGGCATATTTGACCGCCCGGATAGCGGGCAGCAATAACGTTATTATTAAAAGTCCTATGAAGAGTTTATGGTGTTTTTTGTTTTTTATAAAAATCCAGAGAAAGAATAGTCCGAACAACGGAAAATACTGTGTCCAGAAAATCAATTCCGGTTTTCCATAACTGAGTATAGTCAGCAAAAATGCAATTGTCAAAATACCGGTAGCACCCTCTTTATTTGAAATAAATTTTTCAATTATAATGGCAGCGGGTATTGCCATCACCGGCGGAATAAACAGATAGTGCCGGATGTCCAGACACATCGGTACATAATCAGAAAAAGAGATGGTCATAAAATTCGCCGATAACAATAACAGGATCGCAACGGTATAGAAAAAAGAAAAGGGCGTTTCCATCCTAAAATTCTGCAAAATATTTTTTCTGAATAAAAATCCCAGTAGAAACACGTATCCGGTCAGCATATTGTTAATGAAAATCAATTCAAAAAACTGGTACCCGATTCTTTTCAGCAAAACCGTGGTCGATTGTTGGTCGTAGCTGCAAAAGTTCAGGTAACTGTTTTTCGCAATCACCGAAACCCGGGCAAACGGCTCACCGGTCAGATACCATATATACCCCGAATATCCGGCCACCAGAACGGCCATACAAATCGCAGCCGCCAGCCAGAATTTAAATTGTCTTTTTCTGAAAAAATCAGCCAGGAACAGTATGACCAAAACCGGAACAAATAAAATGATTGTTCCCTTGGCCATAAATCCAAAAAGAAACGAACACGATAGCAAGCATCCATTGATGATCGGCTGCTTTTTATGGGCAATAAACTTTTCTTTGTAAATAAAATAGAGACTGGCAATTACTGAAAGAGCAACATAAATATCGGGCATTATTTTATCCGAATAAAAAATCATCCATTGGGAAAAACAGGCTAGCGATAATCCGATCAGCAGGGTACGGTTTCCGTAAGGAAAAAGTATTTTAAATACGATCCACAAAATCAATCCGGTAATTATAAAAGACGGGACGGCCGAAGCCAGATCACCCACGCCGAATATTCGGTAAGACAAGGCGGTTCCCCAGATGAGCGGAAACCGGAAACTAAAATGGTCAGAAAAGTCGGTTACCCCGTGGTTGAGTCCGTGCGCCAGTTTTGCGTATACCAGATCGTCAAACCCAAAATGCCCCAGATAACCGACACCGTGATACAACAGCACGATCAGAAAATGAGCAATAAGGATAAGATAAGCGACCTTTTTGTTGGACATACCGGGAGTTTGCGGCAAGGTAAGGAATGTTGCATTAAATTTTTGCCACCAACAAAAAAAGCGCTTCGTGAGAAGCGCCTTTTTGTTGACCCACAAGGACTCGAACCTTGAATGACTGCACCAAAAACAGTAGTGTTACCATTACACTATGGGTCAATGCTTTTGAAAGCGGAACAAAGATATAACATTTTCTCTATAAAGGAAAGTTCCACAATTAGTTTTTTTCCCTAAAAATGACGCTTATCTGAGTTATCCGCCTTTCAGCTGATAAATGTCCTTCAAGTTTCGCGCCAGACCGTCGTAATCCAGCCCGTAACCCACCACAAATTTATTGGGTATCTCAAAACCGATTTGATCTACTTTGACCCGGTCTTTCAAAACTTCGGGTTTGGTCAGCAGAGAAACCAGCGTGACCGATTTGGGATCGTAAGTATCCAGAATTTCCAGAAAATGCGTCAGGGTATTTCCCGTATCCACGATATCTTCCAGAATAATCACTTCCCGGCCCGCAATGTTGCTGTCCAGTCCGATCAGGGTCTTTATCTTTCCCGTTGTCTCGGTTCCTTGATAAGATGAAAGTTTGACAAAAGAAACTTCACAATCCATCTCACAGGCCCGCATAATATCTGCCGTAAAAACGAAAGAACCATTGAGAATACTCACAAAAAGCGGATTTCTACCTCTGAATTCCTCCGAAATAGCCTTTCCTATTTCGTCCACCCTTGCCTGAATTTTTTCGGCAGAGATGTATAATTCAAAAACTTTGTCGTGTACCGTTACTTCTTTCATAATCCATGTTTATCAATTAAATAAATAAGAGCCGTAATGGAGGCGGCGCCCAGTTCGAGTTCTCGCTGATTGACCGCCTCAAAAGTATCCGTGGCCGTATGATGGTAATCAAAATACCGCTGAGAGTCCGGCCGGAAACCAACCAATAATCCCCGCTGGCTTTTCAGTGGGGAAATGTCTGCTCCCGATCCACCTTTGGTCAGCATCAGCCCGTAAGGTTCCAGCAAAGGTAACCATTGCTGCAATTTTAAATAAAGATCAGCAAAAACTTCATTTTCTGCGTCACAGCTAAATCCTCGGGGCGTAAAGCCACCCGCGTCCGATTCGACGGCAGCCAGGTGCATTTCTCCTTTTTTGTTGGCTGCCTCCGCGTAAGCCAGTCCGCCGGCCAGTCCATTTTCTTCGTTCATAAAAAGAACACAACGCAAAGTACGTTTTGGCTGGTAGTTCAATTCTTTGAGGGTACGGATAACTTCCATTGCGTGCACACAACCCGCGCCGTCGTCGTGGGCGCCCTGTCCGACATCCCAGGAATCGAGGTGTCCGCCTACCAGAATAATTTCATCCGGATAGGTACTTCCTTTTATTTCTCCGATTACGTTGTAGGATTGTACGGGATCCAGCGTCTGACAATTTGTTTTCATATAAATGGTCACCTTTTTTTCCAGCAGCATTTTGTGGAGCATCTCAGCGGCGTTGGTGCTGATCGCAACGGCGGGAATTTTATTGATTCCCTCTTTATTGACCATTACCCCGGTATGCGGGTGGTCATCGTGGAGTGTGGTCATGGACCGGACCAGGGTCGCTACGGCACCATAGCGGGCGGCCTCGGAAGGCCCGTTGACCCGTTGATCCACGGCACCACCGTAAGCATTGAAAGTCCGGATCTGGGTCGGGTCCATGGGACGATTGAAAAAAACAATTTTACCTTTTATGTTTTTAGCCCCCAGTTTTTCTACTTCGTCAAGCGAGCGAACTTCGATGATTTCGGCGGTAATTCCGCTGGGAGGAGTTGCTACGGAATTTCCGAGAGCGAGGGCCGGCAGGTTAATGTTTGCCGCCGGGATTAGGATATGAACTTCTTCTTTTTCGCCTCTGACCCAGTGGGGCACTTCGCAAGGTTGCAGCCAGACGGAGTCCAGGCCCAGAGAATCCAGCATCGCCCGGGTATAATCTACTGCCTCGGCTGCCTGTGGAGAACCGGATAGTCGTCCGCCGATCTGAGTAGTCAGATGGTTGAGCCATTGGTAAGCACTGCCATCTTGCAGCACTTTATTGTATATGTTTTTGATAAAAATAGCATCGTCTGTTTCCTGACTTTTCAGATTGGAGAAGAAACAAAGCAGGAAGAGGCCACAAATTAAAAAGCGGGATAAGCACATTATTTTATTTTTTTAAAAAAACTAAAAATAAGGTCGAAAGATAGAGATAAAGCGATGATAAATGTTAAAAAATAAAAAAAAATCTTCGAGGAGGAAAATTTTTTAATTTCTTCAAATCAGAAAAATATTTGGCAGTTATTGTCTCCACCACACAAAGTTTTGAAGAAATTTCATTATTCTGAATAATATATCAACTACCATTCTTTAATACTGAAAATAACAAAAAATGAGAAATAAAATTTTGTGGATCGTTTGTCTATTTCAATGAAAATAGCTTAAATTTGTGGTGTTATTGTATTTTTAACACAAACAATAATATTCAAAATAAAATAGCATTAGCCCGATGTAAAGAATATAATTTGGTTTTATTTGGTTAGGGCAGAGGTACATCTTTTAGATGGTACCTCTTTTTTTTGGGAATATCTCTCAGAATGGTGTCTTTTCCATATTTAAACCGTCTAAAAGTCGTACTGTTAATTTAAGATGATTACTTTTGCGGTGATTACTATAATAATTTAGACAGGAAAATTTAAAAAATAGGTGAAAACCCCATCTTCATTTCGCGGTAAGTCGGCGAAGAGTCCACACTCAAAAAAGACAGATAGTGAAGTTATCAAATTGTATTTGAAAACGCAGCGTTCTGACTATTTTGGAATACTCTATCAAAGATATTCAACTAAGGTTTTTAGCAAGTGTATTTCACTGCTAAAAGATGAAGCACTAGCACAGGATGCTACGCAGGAGATTTTCACTAAAATATTTTTAAACCTGGCAAAATTTAGTGAACGCTCAAAGTTTTCAACTTGGGTTTATTCAATTACTTATAACTTTTGCATTGATTTTCTACGGAAACGAAAAAAGAGCAAAGCTCTTTTTTCGGATGAGATGGAAAATCCTCCGGACATTGTCGATGACATACCAGACAGCGAGCTGCTGGAAATGGAAGTTGCAAAATTAAAAAAAGTGCTTGAGCTCATTCCAACTGGTGATAAGGCTATCCTGCTGATGAAGTATCAGGATGATATGTCCATCAGAGAAATAGCGGGCGTACTGGATAAATCAGAGAGTGCAATCAAGATGAAAATTAAAAGGGCTAAACATAAAGCACAAAATGTTTACCGGGATATATTTCCGAATAACCTAAATTAATAATCTGGTCATGGCATCAGCAGATAGTAACAACAATTTTAAGAAACTAGCAGAAATAGAAGCAGAACAGGCACCAAAGCCCTCTCCACAGCTAGAACGTAACGTAATGGGTACTGCCCGTAATATCGGTTTTATTGGAAATGTGCTGGAACTATATTTATCCAAAGCACTCGGGATGATTTCTGCTTTATTCGGCGGATCTGATCTTCCTGCGGAAGAATCAGAAGAGATAAAAGATTTACGGGAAGGTAATTTTGATAATGATAATACCATTGAGCCAGGCGGCCGGGCAAATTAAAACTAAAACCCCTGCACTGTGATACTACACGTGCCAAAAAACAATCACTATGTATTTACTTAATAACTCTCCCGCTGGGATGCTTCAGCAAATGCTGGCCGATTTTATTCAGGTTCTACCAAAGATTGCCCTTGCGTTAATAATTCTGATTCTCGGTTGGATTCTTGCGAAAATTATTGCAGGGGTCGTTCGTAAATTGTTGGTCAAAACACCACTGGACGAAGCCGCAGAAAAATTAAACTCCATTGATTTGGTACAGAAGACCAACATCAAAATTATTCCCAGCACCGTATTCGCTAAAATTCTATACTATTTTATTTTATTGCTCTCTATAGTTGCAGCCGCTGACGTGCTCAGCATGGAGGCTATTTCAGATTTAATCTCAGATATTATTGGCTTTATTCCCAGAATCCTGGTAGCGGGTATTGTTCTGATGATCGGGATTTTTATCGCGGATTTCATTAAAGATATGATTACCACGGTTTGTCAATCTTTGGGTATTCCATCCGCAAAAATGATTGGTGGATTTGTTTTTTGGTTTATCTTTCTAACCGCACTGGTAAGTGCCATGGGACAGGCTGGAATTGAAACAGATTTTATCATGTCAAATCTTTCTATGTTACTGGCCGGTGGCGTTTTCGCTTTCGCACTTGGATACGGCATTGCTTCGCGGGACATGATGGCCAATTTTTTAGCTTCATTTTATTCCAAAGACAAAGTAAATATTGGCGATAATATTACCATTGACGGCGTAACCGGAGAAGTCATCGATATGGATAGTAATTCATTAACAATTCAATCCAACAACCGAAAAATATTCATCCCCCTCAAAAAACTTTCCACTGAAAACCTCGAAATTCACAACGAATAATGAACTTATGTAAGCTCATTTAGTTAGTCCCATTTACAACATACTTTATTTTACAATCAATTATTTTACCCGATAACAGATTATCTGGTAATGCTTCTAATTTATTCACAAATAATTAATTAACCATATTTTATAACACTAAAACTTATTTTAAAATCAAAATTTAAAAATGATGAAAAAACTGTTTTTACTTACCCTTACAGTTCTGACCTTCGGATTCGCTTCCGCTCAGGACATGACTTTAGAAGAGATGAAAGCGCAAAAGGCGCAACTGGCTGCAACTATTGATGCTAGTAAAGCAACTATTGATGCTACTCAGGCAGAATTGGATGCCCTGCAGAAAAAAATTAATATGCTCTCTGGCTGGATGACTGGTCTAACGGGTGTCGTTGGTCTCAACTTTGGTGGATCTAACCAATGGACTGCTAATCCAAACCCAACTGCAACTTCTCAGGCATTGGCTATTGGTGTAACTGGTTTCGCGAACCGGGAAGCTGAAAAGTATTTCTGGAACAACAAACTCATTATCAATAAAGCTTGGCAAAAAGTGGAAATTGGGGACGCTGATGGAGGAGATTTATTCGATAATGGAACTGTTGACCTTCTGAATGTTTCTTCTTTAGCTGGTTATAAGCTAACTGATAAGATCGCTATCTCTGCTTTAGGAGAACTAAATACCTCTTTAGGTAACTTCCTGGAGCCTGGTACTTTTGACATTGGAGTTGGTGTTACCTGGAAGCCGATCACCAACTTGGTTGTAGTGATTCACCCATTGAACTACCACATCGCCTGGTCTGCTCCTGGATCACCTGTTACTTCTTCTGGTTCTATCGGAGCAAAGATTCGTGCAGATTACCAGGATAGCTTTACCTTCCTGGGAAATAAAATTGCCTGGTCTTCTACTCTGACCTCTTTTATCCCTTACTCAAGTGATGAAAGTGAAGTAGTTAACAATGACAAATTCGGTGTCCTTGATGTAGATAATCCAACTCGTATGGCTGGATTATTTGAGTACACATGGTTGAACACTTTCTCTTTCCAGGTTTGGAAAGGAGTCGGAGTAGGTTTCACTTTTGGACTTCGTGATGCGGAATTCGAATTTGAAGATTTACAGACCTTCTACACGCTTGGTTTAACTTATACACTCTAAGTATAAAAATTAGAACTGACCTTACTGAGGTTGGAAAAAATAAAAGGTCCGTCCTGGCTAATCGCCGAGACGGACTTTTTTTATTTAAATTTTGCTTAATTTCCCACCTCAATTAACAACCATGAAAAAACTCTTTTTACTGGACGGCCACGCGCTCGTCTACCGTGCGCATTTCGCCTTTATTCAGCGTCCACTCATCAACTCCAAAGGACTCAATGTTTCCGCTATTTCCGGTTTCACCCGTCTCCTATGGGATGTCATTAAAAATCAAAGCCCTACCCATATCGCCGTCGCTTTTGATCTGAGCGGCCCGACTTTTCGTAACGAAATGTATCCGGAATACAAGGCCAACCGGGAAGCACAACCAGAGGATATCGCCCTCGCTTTTCCCTATATTCACCAAATTCTGAATGCCTTCAAAATTCCGATTATCACCAAAGAGGGATTTGAGGCGGACGATGTGATTGGTACCATCGCCAAACAGGCAGAAAAAGAGGGATTTACCGTTTTCATGATGACCTCCGATAAGGATTACGCTCAGTTGGTTTCGGATAATATCTATTTTTATAAACCGGGTCGTAAAGGTGGAGAAGTAGAAGTCATGGGGGTTCCCGAAATTTTAAAAAAATGGGATATCGCCAGGGTAGATCAGGTGATTGATATTCTGGGACTACAGGGAGATGCCGTTGACAATATTCCGGGTATTCCGGGTATCGGAGCCAAAACTGCCGTCAAACTCCTGAAGCAATTTGATTCCGTAGAAGGCTTAATTGAAAATGCGGATCAACTAAAGGGCAAACAAAAAGAAAAAGTCATCGAATTTGCGGAGCAGGGCCTCTTATCGAAAAAACTGGCAACCATTGATGTCAATGTCGATATTCAATTTGATGCGGACGATTATATTATTTCTCCTTTTGACCGCGAGGCACTGTCCAGCGTTTTTAAAGAACTGGAATTCAGAAGTATTTCCAACTCTATCCTCGGACACAGCAGCAAACCCGAAGATATCGAAGCCGGCAAAGCGGATAACGTTCAGAAAGATTTATTCGGAAATCCGGTGGGACACTCGGGCAGAACCAATTTTTCCGCCCAGCTTTCTTCCCATTCCGTCGCAGAAAATAATCTGGAAAATACAAAACAAAAATACGTCCTCGTCAATACGCCGGAGGCTCGTAAAAATTTAGTCGCAGATTTACTAAAAGAAAAAGTAGTTTGTTTTGATACCGAAACCACGGGCGTCGATCCCAACGTTGCGGAGCTGGTCGGAATGGCTTTTTCAGCCAAAGCCGGAACGGGATATTACGTCCCTGTCCCCTCGGACCGAACGGAAGGATTGAAAATTACCGAAGCGTTCAAACCCGTTCTCGAAAACGATAAGATTGAAATTGTCGGACAGAATCTGAAGTTTGATATTCTGATGATGAAATGGTACGGAGTAGAAATCAATACACCGCTCTTTGATACGATGATTGCCCACTATCTCTGCGAACCGGATCACCGCCATAATTTAAGTTATTTATCAGAAACATATCTGAAATACAGAATGGTGCCCATCGAATCACTCATCGGGAAGAAGGGAAAAAACCAGTTGTCCATGCGGGATATTGAGGTAGAAAAAGTAACGGACTACGCGGCCGAAGATGCAGACATTACGCTGCAATTAAAAGCGCCTCTACAAAAATTACTAAATGAAATTGAAGCGGATAAACTTTACCACGAACTCGAAATTCCACTGATTAAAGTACTCGCCGACATTGAATACGAAGGTGTCCGGGTCAACGCCGATTTTCTAAAAGAATACTCGGTTGAACTGGCAACGTATATTCACACCAAAGAAAAAAAGATTTTTGAAGAAGCAGGTGTTAATTTTAACATTGCTTCACCAAAACAGGTAGGAGAAGTATTATTTGACAAACTCAATTTACCGTACCGCTGGAAAAAAACCGCCTCCGGACAATATTCTACCAACGAAGAAAAGCTGTCCGAACTCGCTGAAAAATTTGATATTCCCAGAATGATTCTGGACTACCGTAAACTGGCTAAACTAAAATCTACCTACGTCGACGCATTACCCAAATTGATCAATCCCAAAACGGGCCGTATTCACAGTTCGTTCAACCAGGCAAGGGCTGCGACGGGGAGACTTAGTTCTGATAATCCAAACTTACAAAACATCCCGATCCGCGACGAAGCGGGCCGGAAAATCCGGAAAGCGTTTGAACCCCGGGACGAAAATCACGTCTTGCTGGCCGCCGATTACTCCCAGATTGAGCTGCGGCTGATCGCCGAAATCAGTCAGGATGAGGCCATGCTGGATGCCTTTGTCAATGGCCACGATATTCACCAGGCAACCGCCGCCGGCGTATTTGATAAAAAACTGGACGAAGTGACGCCGGACGAAAGACGGGCTGCAAAAACGGTCAACTTTGCCATCATCTACGGCGCCGGAGCCACCAATTTATCCAAGCAGCTTAGTATTCCCCGAAAGGAAGCGACCCTGCTCATCGAAAATTATTTTAAGCAATATAAAGGTTTAAAAAAATACATGACCGAAACCGTAGAGTTTGCCCGTGAGCATGGCTACGTACTGACGCTCATGGGAAGACGTCGTTATCTCCGGGACATCAACGCCCGCAACGGACTCGAACGCAGCAACTCCGAACGGATCGCCATCAATACGCCCATTCAGGGAACGGCGGCGGATATGATCAAGGTGGCGATGATTAATATTCACCGCGCGCTGAATGAAGGTAATTTTAAAACCAAAATGATCATGCAGGTCCACGATGAACTGGTATTCGATGTTCCGAAAAAAGAACTAAAAAAAGTTACACCCATTATCGAAGACCTGATGAAAAACGCAATGCCACAATTGAAAGTACCTATACTGGTAGGAATCGATACTGGCAATAACTGGTTGGAGGCGCACTAGAATCGGAAGTTTAGAATTTATTTAAACGAATTTTATTTTGGAAGAAAAAATAGTCATCTCTAATGCGCGGCGGAATTTTGAAATTATAGCGGTACTCGTTACCGGTCTGGGGAAATTTATTTTTATGGATATTCTGGAGTTTCGATTTCCGTACATCGCAACTGCCTGTATTTTCTGGATCCTCTATATCTTTCGTCGTAAAAAAGAAATTCCAACCATTTTAAATTACTGGGGTTTAAATTTTAATAACTTTAAAAATACATTTTTCGGATTATTACCACTGGCAATTCTTTTTTCTGTTGCTTTTTTGATTATCGGAAATAAAATGAATACCAATATTCTGAATCTGAATATCATTCCTATTTTATTGATTTATCCGGTTTGGGGAATTATTCAGCAGTTTATTATGATCGGAATTTTTGCGAGAAATATGAAAGATAATGACCGGACAAAATTACCAACGTCCGTAATTGTTTTATTGACGGCTATTTTATTTGCCGTGGTTCATTTTCCGTTTACGATACTGGTAGTCGCCACTTTCTTTCTGGCGATTGTTTACACTACCTTATATTTCAGAGGAAAAAATTTATTGGTAATGGGAATTTATCACGGCTGGATAGGTGCCTTATTTTTTTATACCATCATGGCCAGAGATCCTTTTCTGGAAGTTTTTGGCAAAAATATTTTTTAAAACCAGTTTACAAAAAAATTCAAATCATATAACCACAGATGAAATTTCCCGCGCCTATCCCCATCGTTGAACTTGCCCGACAGTACGGTGCTACGCTGATTGGTAACGCCGAATTAATAGCTGCTGGCATCAATGAAATTCACAAAGTCCAGCCAGGAGACATCACTTTTTCTGACCATCCCAAGTATTTCAAAAAGTCCCTGGATTCCGCGGCGACCATCATCATTCTGAATGAAACAGTAGATTGTCCACCAGGAAAAGCATTACTGATTTGCGACCAGCCGTTCGAAGTTTACAATAGTATCGTCAAAAAATATGCGCCCACCCGCTATCTTTCCGCCACCATTGACGGGACCGCCCAAATTCATCCTTCGGCGATCCTCGAACCCAACGTCGTGATTGGCCCGCAGGTATCCATCGGCGCCTATACGTACGTACAGGCAAACGTGACCATCAAAGGGCCGGCCATCATCGGCAGCCACGTTACTATTCAATCGGGAAGCGTGATTGGTGCGGAAGCTTTTTATTTTAAAAAGAAACTCGATCATTACAAAAAATGGCAAACAGGTGGCCGTGTAATAATCCAGGACCGCGTAGATATCGGACCAGCTTGCACGATCTGCCGGGGCGTATCGGGAGATACCGTAATTGGTCAGGGGTCAAAACTGGACGGACAGGTGCACATCGGACACGGGGCGGTCATCGGAGAAAATTGCCTGCTGGCCGCTCAGGTGGGGATTGGTGGAAAAACGATTTTAGAAAGCGAGGTGATTTGTTACGGACAAGTGGGGATTGCCCAAAATCTGGTGATTGGCCGGGGAGCAGTGATTGCCGCTAAATCGGGGGTTTCCAAATCACTACCGGGCGGCAAAACCTATTTTGGTATTCCCGCTGAACCCCTGCGGCAACATCATAAAAAACTGGCGGCACTCCGTCAGCTCCCCGAATTTATGAAACGCATGGAAGAAGAATGAAAATCGCCATCAATACCCGATTATTATTAAAAGACCGGCTCGAAGGAATCGGCCGCGTTACGTACGAAATCGTCCAACGCATGGTCGCACAGCATCCGGAAGATGCGTTTATTTTTTGTTTTGACCGGCCTTATGATGACCAATTTATTTTTGGTAAAAATGTGACTCCGTTGGTTATTTCGCCTCCTTCCCGTCATCCCTTTTTGTGGTATTTATGGTTTGAGCAATCGTTGCCGCGTGCGCTGAAGAAACACCAGCCGGACGTTTTTTATTCACCTGATGGTTACGCCAGTTTAAATTTAAAGTGTCCCACAGTCATGGTGACGCACGATTTGGCGCATATTCATTATCCGAATGAAATTCCTTTTTTAGTTAGAAAATATTACCATCATTATGTACCCAAATATTTAAAAAAAGCAGATCAGGTCATCAGCGTTTCCCACGCAACCAAAGAAGATATTATTCAACAATATAAAATACCTTCCCAAAAAATATCGGTCGTACATAATGGCAACCGGGACGGTTTTTTAAAAATAAAAAAAGCACAAAAACAGGCGACACGCACAAAGTACAGCCGGGGATGTAAATACTTTTTCTATCTCGGCGCGGTGCATCCCCGTAAGAACCTGGAACGCTTGATTCTGGCTTTTAATTTATTTAAACAAACTACGGGAAGCGAGGTAAAATTATTAATCGGCGGCAGGCTGGCCTGGCAAAATGATACGGTACAACGAATTTACGAACAGTCTGTTTTCAAATCAGAGATTACCTTTTTAGGATTTATTCCCGAAGAAGATTTACCGTTTTTGTTGGGATCGGCGCTGGCCATGGTCTACGTTTCGTTGTTTGAAGGTTTTGGATTACCGATTTTAGAGGCGATGTACGCAGAGGTGCCGGTCATCACTTCCAGTGTGAGTGCAATGCCGGAGGTGGCGGGCGATGCCGCTTTGCTGGTAAATCCGCTTTCGGTGGGCGAAATTGTTTTGGCCATGCAAAAAATTTATGAAGATAAATCGTTACGAAAAAAGCTGATCGCGTCCGGAATCATTCAACGGGAAAATTTCAGCTGGGATCGGGCGGCGGAAGCGACTTATGCTATTTTAAAAAAGACAGCATCAGAAGATAATCGTCACTAAATGCATTATTAAACAATTTTGCCTTTACCTTTTTTCCATAACACACCACAACCAATAATTCCAATCAACACTAAACTCAGCGCAATAATCTCTGCCTGTGTGAGGGAAGCACCAAGAATATCATATTCTTCGTTGACTCTGATCTGTTCAATGGTGAAGCGTTCTACGCCGTTCATGATGAGATAAATAAAGAAGAGCATTCCGGGAATAACAATTCTTTTTCTGATTCCCCAGAGGATAGCACCAAGCGTTCCGGCCATGACTATTTCATAAATCGGCGTAGAAAATACGGGTACCGGAAGTTTATTACAATAGCGGAAAGTACAGTCTTCCATACGGACACCGGCGTCGATCACATTGTGCGGGTAGTCGTACGCCCATACCCAGTCAGGCAGAAATCCGATGATGGCGGGTTTGGTATATTCGTAGATGAGTTGTCCGTTTTCAACCAGTTTAATCGGGTCGCCCCAGTCACCATCTCCCGAAAAATGACAGCCCATTCTACCCACAGCGTAAGAAACCATCAGTGCCGGCGCGACTGCGTCCATGACGTGAATAGGTTTAAGTCCGATTTTTTTAACATAGAAATAGGTCACTACAAAGCCTCCGATCAGTCCACCATAAATTGCCATTCCACTACCAGAAAAAAGCGACGAAGCCCATTGTCCAAAAGTCAGTCCACCGTTAAAGACCAGATCCAGGTCTTCCAGCATGGCAAATAATTTTGCACCCAAAACGCCACTGATCGCTGCAACCATGGTAATATCTCCAATCCGTTCGTACGGTCTGATTTTTATCCGGGCAATTTGTGGCGGGTCCAGTTTAGCCCGGTTTTTTTCGTACCATTTAAAGGCGGCAAAAAGTCCACAAAAGATAATTCCTCCGATCCAGCTGCCCTTACCGGAAAAAATAATACCCGCCGGATCAATCTTAAAATCTTCAAAATTCTGAACAATGTAAATAAACTTAAAACCCAGAATAAATCCCAGTACGGCATTGCTGATAATTTCAAAAGGGCTGGCAGGCTTCCCTTTCATTTCCTCGATAATTCTTGATTCTAATAATCCTTCTGCTTCCTTTCGCCGCAGCTCCATCATCAGCAGAAAGGCAGCCGTCAGAAAGGCAAGTACCAGGAAAAAGCCAAAAGTTTTGATAATAGAAAGTCCGTTATCAGGAGCAGTTCCTAATAAATCGTGGAAAAAATAGGAGAGGTCAGGGTACATCTGTATTGTTTGTTTAAAAATGTAGACGAGTGAAATTTTCGTCTTTAGCGCTTGTCCATTGGGATAATGGTTCGGTAGTATTATTTTTTGTCAAAAGACTATTCTGAATTCAATTATCCGATAGCCGGTATTTCCATCACGTTGGCGGAGAGATGACCTTGTTCGGTAATGTTCATCAGTTGAACAGTACCCACCTGGTTAATCATTTCAGCCTGAAAGGGTGCTTCTATCTTGATATAATTATCGGTAAAACCACTCATTAATTCCGAATTTTTATGTACCTCAAAAAGTACTTCCCGGAATTGCCCCTGGTATTGACGGTAAAATTGTTGTCGCTTTTTTTCTGATAAAATCCGGAGCATCTCATTCCGGCGACGACGTTCTGCGACGGGCACCGGATGATCCATTTCGGCAGCAGGCGTATTAGCGCGTTCCGAATAAGTAAAAACGTGGAGATAAGAAATATCCAGTTGATTTAAAAATTCGTACGTTTCTAAAAAGTCCGCTTCTGTTTCTCCCGGAAATCCAACAATCACATCCACGCCAATACAACAATGTGGCATCACGCTGCGTATTTCTTTTACTCTTTTTTGATAAAGTTCGCGGTCGTAACGCCGGCGCATGGCCTTTAATATCTTGTTACTTCCCGATTGCAATGGCATGTGAAAGTGCGGAACAAATCGCTCCGAGTTGGCGACAAAGCGAATAATCTCATCCGTGCAAAGATTGGGTTCAATCGAAGATATCCGGAAACGGTCAATTCCGCTGACCTGATCGAGTGCTTTGATCAGATCAATAAACAGCGCTTCTTTTTTAGGTTTTACGCCTTCGATTACTTCGGTACCATTCCCAAAATCCCCGATATTGACACCCGTCAGTACAATTTCTTTTACACCTCTTTCTGCGATTTCTTTTGCATTGGCGACCACACTATCTACCGTATTGCTGCGACTCTTGCCCCGGGCTTGTGGAATCGTGCAGAAAGAACATTTATAATTACAACCATCCTGTACTTTTAAGAAAGAACGGGTACGATCTCCGAATGAAAAAGCATTGATAAAATCTTTGGCTTCAGTTACTTTACCAGCGGCTACCATTCCTTTGCCAGGCGCTTTACTGAGATCGTCAATAAAATCCAGAATTCTGAATTTTTCGGCGGCGCCCAGTACTAAATCAACGCCCGGAATTTCGGCAATTTCTTCTGGTTTCAGCTGTGCGTAACAACCGATGACCACCACGAACGCCTGTGGCGCGGCACGTAATGCCTGCCGGACTACTTTACGGCACTTACGATCCGCAAAGTCGGTCACAGAACAAGTATTGATTACATAAATATCTGCTCCTTCGTCAAATTTGACTTCGCGGTAGCCTTTATCTTCAAAACTACGGCCAATTGCCGAGGTTTCGGAATAGTTGAGTTTACAACCCAGGGTATAAAATGCGACAGATTTTGGTGTTGCCATGGTACAAAATTACGGAATTTTGCGAGATCAGAAACTGTTGCCACGAATCACATTATCATGTTTTTCAATCGCTGCGATCAACTTGGGTATCGCATTAGTTTCCAGCAGCGTTTCTTCTTTAATTAAAAATTCTAAAAAGCTGGTTTTTTCATCGTATCCTTCAAAAATAATATAGGACAAATAAGACAGCGAGTCTTCGTATTTTCTGGCCCGGCTTATCCGGAAAATTTTATCATGTAGATCATATTCAATGATCAAAAACCGATGGTTAGATTTATGGTGATAACACGATAAAAACATGGGATAATGCACAAAATTTTCCTGATCCTCGCCTACTAAATTACGGTCGTAAAGCGGATAAAGAATAACCTCGCTGTGGATACTGTACTGTTCCAGTTCACTTCGTAAAGTGTACAGTTTTTCTTTTAGAATTTCTGAAATAAAATCCCTTTCTGAAATATCATTGTACGCGTACCAGTCTTTTTTAAAAATATCAAAATAGGTTACTTCCCCGATTCTCAATTTATAATCAAATCGTCCATAACCAGGTACTACGTAACCGGGATAATAAAACACTTTATCCATTTTCATTGCCCACTCAATTTCTAATAACATCGTGTAATAGCCCAAGCTATCCGAACGGTATGCCGGATCAAATAACCCCATGATACTGGCAATCGTTTCGTCTCCAACGTCAAAAAAGCTGGCTCCGATCAGTTGTTCTCCGTCGTAGATGCAAATCTCCCAGGTATTGTAAATATCCCGGGAAGACTCCCCGAACAGAGATTCTACGAGCGATCCGGCGATATATCCTTCAAATCTTTTTTTATGTTTTTGGTACAACGCTTCTTTCTCTTCGTCGAAGACAGCCTCCCGGCTAAAGACCTTAAATTTTCGGCCATTATGATTCATCAACTTGCGCTGCCCCTTTCTGAATTTAAATTCAGGTAAACTCAATCGTACCCAGAGTGCGGTGTATAACGCTCCGTGAAAACATAAAAACTGACAGGTAAAAATCATTTGTCCCATTCTAAACCAACCCTGTTCCAGATACTGGTCCAGTGTCTCGCCTGACATCGCACGTGGGTAATGAATTTGTGTAAACATAAAAGGATCGTAAATATCGGAAAAAGCACCAAGATAAAAACTATAACGATCTCATTCCACTGTTTGCTTCTTTAATCGTAAAATATGTCTCAATTATGAACATAAATACGTATTCAAAATAATTAAGTCGAATAATTACCAGATAGAGTAGTGATCCAGTTGCAGGTGTTCATTATAAAACAGACGGGTTGTTTCTTCGAAAGACTGGGTAAAATCAGAAACGTAAAATTGATGATCCTTTTCTTTATGATCATTCAGTAAGTCCCGCTTACGGAGTTTATTTTCTATATCCCTGACGGTAAATAAGGTAGAATCGAGCACATCGACCGCTTTTCCAAGATAATCTTCAATATCCGAACGGATCAGCGGGTAATGGGTGCAGGCTAATAACAGGGCTTCTATCCCTTTAAATTGCTCATTGGAAAGATAGTTTTCAATGATTACCTGACTGATGTTGTTGTCAAAATATCCTTCTTCAATCATGGGCACCAGGAGCGGTGTTTCCAGTGCTGCCACCTCCAGATTTGATTGTTGCTCCCGTAATTTTCGCTGGTACACATCAGAACGAATCGTTGCTTTAGTAGCAATAATTCCTATTTTTTTGTAGGATTTTTCAATTACGCCGGTTACCAGAGGATCTACCACATTGACAAAAATGGCTTCTCCGGGAAAGAAATCAACCAGCGTATCGTAGGCAGCCGAGGAAGCAGAATTACACGCGATCACAATCATCTTGCAATCCCGCTCCAACAAAAATTTCACAATTTTTAAACAATAATAACGAATAGCATCCGCAGACTTGTCACCATAAGGAAGGTGCGCGGTATCACCGAAATAGATAATTTCTTCGTTGGGCAGGTACCTATTAATAGCATTGGCGACCGTAAGGCCGCCAATGCCAGAGTCGAAGACTCCGATAGGTTGTTTTTTATGAGGCGTTTTTGTCAAGTTCAAATTAAACTTAGAGCTTGTTTAAAATTTATTTTAGAATGATAATCAATGATATGTGGTTCTGAGGAACTAAAAAATAATGAGTTCTTTTTTAGGAAGTCAGGTTCACAAAGCGTTGGTTATCAGGCAATAGAAATTTAAACATGCTCTTACATACC
>CAKZUV010000192.1 GCA_937921555.1 uncultured Saprospiraceae bacterium | reverse complement strand
AATCCGTATAGAAGCCAATACTATGTAAAAGTTTTGCATCTCTCTCTTTCGTCCAATCTATTGGTTTATTCGATTTTATGTAGTCCAAAATATACTCAACCTCATAAACAGAGTCATTTTTATCTCTTTTATCTCTTGAACTAGCCTGACTTAATTTATCAACATCAGTAGCTAAATCATTCTCAAATTCTTGTTTAGAACAAGATGAAATCACCAGTATTGCAGAAATAAATACTAATGAGCAGATAATAAAAAATAGTTTTTTCATCGCTTAAAATTTTAGGAAATATCGCACAAATATTCTCTTAAGAGTCGGTCTGTACTTCAATATTGCTTAGACCTATTTACAGAATATAAACTCTATGACAAAGCTACCTAACAATATTTCTGTTTTTTGGGACAAAGTGAGACATTTTGGGACTTCTTGGGACATTACAAGAAAAAACAGGACTAATACATTAATCCTTCACTTCTATAAAACCACCATTGCTGGATATTTTAAAATTTTTCGGCTTTCCCAATACCGCATATATCTTTTCTTGATCCGTTACATTTATTAACCCCCTATCCAGTCTAACACCAACAGTAACCAGTTTTCGGTAAAGCGTTTTCCGAGAAATACCATATTCCTGCGCAATCTCCTGACGTGTTTTTAATTTCATCATTTTATTTTTTGTACGTAAAATTGTTTTTTCATTTTTTAAAAATCCAGCCAGGAATCATCCTGTCCAAGAAACATAACAAGACCGTGGCAACTCCAGTAAGTTTACCTTCTTTTTATATTTCAAATCTCTCATTTTGGATATAAAAACAGAATAACTACCTGTGCCGACTATCGACTACCAGACAATTTTTCTCCCGCAATTTCTATTACTTCGTACAGTGTAATAACCATAAATCAGATAACATTCGATTCATGACTTTATATAGGATGTGCTTTTGAGGTTAACATAAAGATAAACAATACTTTTCAAAAAAAAAAAATAGAAAAAATTTAATAAAAGTTCCGAAAGAACTATCATCTACTGGCCTGCTAACCAAAATAAATTGCCATAAGGCACGAAGCCACCAAGGATTTTCCGAATAAAAACTCATTTGGTGCCAGCATTAAAAAAAGCGGTTTAATTCCCATCAAGAGAACTAAACCGCTTTTACTAACAAAATCTTTTATTAAATGCGCTAATACTACTTTAAAATCGCGTCATATTTTGCTTTGTCATTCAGGATCGCTACCGCTTCTTTAATTTCAATATCATTTCTCAGACCCATTTCGATTCTTCCCTTCTGGTAATGAAAACGGCTGACAATGTCTTTTTCAATCAAATTAACGATCGCGTCTTTGTGTTCCAGTAATTCGTTGGCTTTCTTTTGCGCAATTTTATTTTCCATCGCCTGTACATCCACGCCCAAACCTTCCGCGTAGCTTTCCTCTTCCAGTTGCATTTTCAGGCGGTCGAGCATTTTTTCACTATCGGACTCATATTCGTAATCCTGTTCTTTCAGATAATTGACAAACTGGTCAAACTCCGTAAACTTAAATTCCTGTGGCGACGCCAGCGTTTCTTTTCCAATCGTATAATTGGTGGTGTAATCAAAGATCATAAATTGTCTTTGCAGGCTATTCAGAATGGCTGCGTTCGCGGCTTTGTTGACTTCCACGTCCGGCTTTACACCACCGCCATCGAGTACAATCCGGCCACTTCTCGTCTTAAACTTCGTCCGCAAAGAATCGGGAATATTGATCGGAGTACCGTCGCTGTAGCTAACACCCTGAATGCAACGGCCACTCGGAATATAATATTTAGAAGTCGTCAGTTTTACTTTAGAATTATAACCCACGTCGCGGGTCGTCTGTACCAGTCCTTTTCCGTAAGAACGCTGTCCGATCAAAACCGCACGATCCAGATCCTGTAACACACCAGAAACAATTTCAGAAGCAGAGGCCGATCCTTTGTCAATCAATACGACCATCGGGATATTTTCGTCCACCGGCTTGTTGAGTGTTTTAAAACTACGATCCCAGTCCACTACTTTACCTTTGGTAGTTACGACCAATTCATTTTTAGGAATAAAAACATTGGAAACATTCACCGCTTCTTGCAACAATCCACCTCCATTATCTCTCAAATCAAAGATCACTCCTTTCAAATCAGGATTTTCGGACTTTAGTTTTTTCAGTGCATCAGCGACGTTTTTACCCGCATTTCGGGTAAAAGTCGTTAATGCGATATACCCAATCCCATTTTCTACGATTCCGGAGTATGGCACATTCGGTACAATCACTTCGTCACGGACCAGCGTAATATCCATCGGTTGTGATTTACCGGGACGTTCAATTTTCAGTTGAATCTCCGTACCGGGAAATCCTTTGAGGAAATTACTGATCTCGTCGGTAGATTTTCCTTTGGTCTCTTTTCCGTCGATGGCCAGGATTTTATCGCCCGCTTTGAGTCCTGCTTTCTGAGCCGGACAATTGTCGTACGGTTCGATGATCGTCGCATAATCGTCTATTTGACGGATGATGGCGCCAATCCCGTTGTATTTTCCGTCGGTGATGTAGCGGAATCCTTCAATTTCTGATTCGGAAATATAGTTGGTGTACGGATCGAGCGACTCCAGCATCGCATCGACGCCCGTGCGCATCAGTTTTGCCGGGTCCAGATCATCAACGTAATAGGTGTTAATTTCTTTGTATAGATTGGTGAAAATTTCAATATTCTTTGAAATTTCGAAATACTTGCCGTGATCAGACTTAACATTGGACATAGTAAGGCCAGCCAGCAATACCATTCCTAAAATTTTCAGCCCTTTTGTAGTGGAAATCATATGTTATGTACTTTAGATATCTTATTGTGCACAATGGTTACCTTTAAATAACGGTATTCAAGCACAAAAAGGTGTCTAAATTAGCCATTATTTATCGAGTGGTAAGACATTTTAACAATGAAATATACCAATTAATAAAGTGAAGTTGTTTAAAAAGTCCAAAATTGGCTGCGAACTGATTAAATTATTCAGTTCATCGCCTTTTTTCTCGTCCATAGCGCGGCTATGCACTCTAAAAAGAGGCTCGACTTGAACAATTTTCTCTAGTTCTCGCCTTCTTTTCGAATTATTAAACAACTTCAATAATACGGGAGGTTTGTGAAATTTCTCAGTCGGGGGACAATATAAAACGGGGGAATTACAATACGTTTTTGAAGACGGTATTACGGTCTCAACGGGAGATGGGGAAATTGATACGAAATATATGGTAAAAATAATGCCAAATAAAAATCCAGCTTATTCTTTCTAAGGAATAAGCTGGATCTGAAAATTACTTTTTATTTAAAAACTTGTTTACACGTGCTCCATACTTTGGTTAGCCATTGAAATGTATAGATTTTTATTTTTGGTAATCTCCCGCGAGATCACAATCTTTTGAATCTCGGAAGTACCTTCATAAATCTGCGTAATCTTGGCATCCCGCATCAGTCGTTCTACGTGGTATTCTTTCACAAAACCATATCCACCGTGTATCTGAACTGCTTCCACGGTATGTTTCATGGCCATTTCCGAGGCATATAATTTGGCCATAGAACTGGCCGTCGCAAAATCCCGGTGCTGATCTTTCAGCCAGGCGGAGCGATAAACCAGCATCTTGGCCGCTTCGATATCAGTCGCCATATCTGCCAGTTTAAAAGCAATAGCCTGATGCTGTGCGATGGGTTTGCCGAAGGCTTCCCGCTCGTTGGCGTACGCTGCTGCCAGTTCGTAGGCGCCACCCGCGATGCCCAGCGCCTGCGCCGCGATGCCGATCCGGCCACCACTGAGTACCTTCATAGCGAATTTAAATCCGAAGCCTTCCGGTCCGAGCCGATTCTCTTTGGGTACTTTCACATCGTTGTACATAATGGTGTGCGTATCCGAAGAACGAATACCGAGTTTATCTTCTTTAGCACCAATGCTTACGCCGTCCCATTGTGCATCTACAATAAAGACGTTAATTCCCCGGTGGCCTTTTTCCACGTCGCTTTGTGCGATGACCAGATGAATCCGGGACGATCCGCCGTTGGTGATCCAGTTTTTGGTTCCGTTCAGCAAATAATGGTCGCCCATGTCAATGGCGGTCGTCCGCTGGCTAGTAGCATCACTACCCGCTTCCGGCTCCGACAAACAGAAAGCACCGATGTATTCGCCGGTGCAAAGTTTGGTCAGATATTTTTGTTTTTGCTCCTCGTTGCCGTGCTTTTCCAGTCCCCAGCAAACCAGCGAATTGTTGACAGACATGATGACCGAACAGGAATTGTCCACTTTTGAAATTTCTTCCAGCGCCAGTACGTACGACATGGTGTCCATTCCGCCGCCGCCGTATTTTGGATCAACCATCATCCCCATGAAGCCAAGTTCGGACATCATTTTTATTTGTTCCGTCGGATATTCCATTTTGGAATCCCGCTCAATAACGCCGGGTTTACACTGCTTTTGAGCAAATTCACGGGCCGCTTCCTGTACGGCTAATTGTTCTTCGGTGAGTTCAAAATTCATAATTGGTAGTTATTTTTATGGTTGTACGGCAAAGATGGTTTTAGGTTTTTAATTCTTTTAGCGAAATTACGCTAAAATGGCGAAATAAAATAGCAGACAGACGGGGTTTTACGGAAAAATGAACTTAAATGGTATGGAAAAAGCAGTATTGGATGAGTTGGCGATATTGTTTTTAAGAAATGTTTTCAGGTTTTTTTTGGCCCGGAGCTATGTTTAGTAATTAAAAACTTCTCTTTTCAATCGCTTTTTATATTTTGAGAATGAAAATTAACAACTTCAAAACCGCCTCCGGTATTTTACCAACACCACACCCACCAAAAACAAAAATCCACTTAACATATAAAACGGATATTTTACGCCCGCTCCACTTTGAAAAAACGGAATAGAAAAAATTGCCAGAAAAAATATTCTGAACAGGATATTACTAAGGTTAAAAATACTGATGGCCCGGCCAAAAACCTGATTAGGAATATTGGAAAATAAATAGGTAGTTCGTAAAATTCGGATACCCGCGTTGGTGATTCCCAGAACCAACAACATGGCTAAAAACAACAGTACACTTTTACCTACGGCCAGCGATAAAAATAAAATTCCGGTAACAAAGGTCATGATGATAATTCCCGTCGGAGGACTTACTTTGGCAAATATTTTCCGGATCGCCAGTCCGGCAAAAACGGCACCGCTGGCATAAAACATTTCCGAGGCAGCATAGACATTGGCTCCCGCCTGTAAGTGTTCATTCGCGTATAACGCACCTAGAAAAAACGCCTCCAATAATACCGCCACAAAAACACAATAAGAGGCTACTCCGAATAAAAACAAGTAAGGATTTTCTCGTAAATAATGATAGCCGGTTTTGAGTTCCTGCCAGATGGTTCCCCGTTCGTACGTTCGCTTTTGTACGGACTGGTAACGTATAAACCAGATGATCAGAAAACTAATAAAATAGGTACTGGCGTCCAGTAAGAATATTTCGTGAATCTTCCACGCCTCAATCGCAAAGGGCCAGTCCCAGGTCATTCCAAAAATATGAGTCGTCCCGGCGGTCGTCCCTTCGAGCAGCAACGCGGCGCCCGCTCCGGCCATAATGGAGGTCAGTTGTCCCTGAATCTCAAGATAAGAAGTGATCTTTCCGTAATACGCCGGCTCAATAATTTCCTGCACGAAAGAATATAAATTGGGATAGTGAACCGCATAATTTAAAAAGGTCAGCATAAAAATCGCCGCCACTAATTGCCAGGTAAGTTCACCAAATACAAATCCCGAAAGTCCTACCAAAAAAACAATGGTCCCAACGGTTGTGGTCAGAAAAAGAAAGATTTTTCGCCGGTCATACCGGTCGATCAGCGCTCCGCTGTAAGGAATCCAGAACAAACTGATCAGATTGGTAAGCATGTACACAAACGCAAAAGAGGCCATCTTTTCCTGCTGCGCAAAATACCACGGAATAGCCAGCATACTAATTCCCTGTGCCATTCCGGAAATGGAATTTGCCAGAAAAAGCAGAATGATCGCAGATTTATTTTTCAATCGATAACTTTCATCAGCGTTCGGAAAGCAATGTATTTGTTAGGATAGCGGGTCGCCACTTCTTTTTGTAGTGCCTTGGCGTGCTCCCGTTGGTAAGTCTGAAAGTCTTCCATGTTTTTGGCAAAATACTGGAACGCATAATTGATTCCTCCGTCTTCGTCGTCGTGCAGGATTTCGCAGATTTTATATTCTTGAAAATATCCGGTGTTCATCACATCGGGGATATGTTTGGTCTTCATCCATTGCAGCCATTCTTCGGCTACGACTTTGTCTATTTTGATGGTTACGTTGTATAGAATCACGGTGGGTTGTTTGGTGTTTGGTGATTGGTTAATCGGTTATCGGTTAATCGGTGCTCTTCAATTGGTGATTGGTGATCGGTTAATTGGTTATCGGTGATTGGTTAATCGGTGTCCCTGCGATTGGGGGGTGTTCAATTAACTGTGTCTAGTCAATTAGTTTAATTTATATAAATTAAATACTTTTTTATAAGCAACTGTTAATCTGTTTATTGATTGATTAGTCTCTTTCTACGCAATGCTAACGTATCAAAAAAAAACAGATTGTTTAATAGTCCCGCGATTGAATACATCTTATCCACCGATCCACTGATCCACTGATCCACTGATTAACTGATCCACTGATTAACCGATTCACCGATCCACTGATCACCGATCCACCAATCCCCCTCACTGCACATCATCGCCCCGCAGTCGCCGGAAACGCTTCCGGGCTTCGACGGCTAAGGTACTACCTGACAGGTCAATAAACAATCTTTCGTAAAGAGATTTTGCTTTTTCGGGATCATTGAGTTGTTGTTCGTAAAGTTCTGCCAGCTCAAATAACGCATTGTCACCACGAATACCGTCCAGATGGTTGTCAACAATCTTTTGGAGAAAATCTGCTGCCTGCGTGTATTCTCTTTTTTTCTTGTAAATTTTAGACTTTACATACAAAATATCATCTTCCAGGGCGTGTTGCGGAAAATCCCGGTTGAGTGAATCCAGTTTATTGAACGCATCTTCAAATCTGTTTTGAAAAACCAACAAATCCGCATCGGCATAATATTCCAGTGCCTGTGTCGTCGTATCCAGTCCGGTATTGTCCATAATAAAAATAGAAAGGTCCAGCGCGTCGTTGGCAATGAGTTTACTCGTCGATGCTTTCAACACATCAAACTGCGTCTGCGCCCACTGAAATTCGCTGGTATAATAAGAAAGCTTTGCGTTTCTGAAACGCGCTTCGTGGCCCAACAGATCATCTTTAAATTCTTTATCCACCTGAGAATACAACAACGTAGATTCCCAGACTTCTCCTTTCATCAGATAAAAGTCGGCCAAGCTGAGTTTGGCGCGTGCCTGCACGGGACGCTTTACACCGGGGTAGCTAACCAGTTCGTCCAACAAAGCAATTGCTTTATCTAAATCATTCAGATAGAAGGCCTCCAAATCTGCCAGTTCGGTGATGATGGTAGCGGATGTTTTGTTGCGGCCAAATTCGTTAAGAAACTCATTATACTGTAATTCCAAAGCTTCCAGATCTGCTCTTTCAAAATCAAATCCGGCGACCAGTTTACTACGCCGTGCGCTCAGCGCTTCGCGTTTTGCGTCCACGTAGTAAGTAGAAGTTTTTCCTTTTTCGGTAACAATATAATCGTACGCTTCGATGGCCGCATCGTAGTCTTTGGCGTTTTTGGCAATCTCTGCCAGCCGGTAGATACGACCTCCGTTTTCGTCCAGCTGACGATCCAGTGCCTTTACTTGCCGGAAGGCATTTAGGTAATCTTTATTTTGAATAAAACTCCAGATGAGTAATTCATTGTTGTGCGTCGCTTCTTTATTTTCCTGAATCCGGGCGTAAAGTTGTCCCTGTAATTCCAGGTATTCATCGGGCGCCAGATAGCGCTGAAAAAGGGTTTTCATGCTATTCAGCCGGCTGGGATTATGATCCAGACTACTGAGGTAATTGTCAATCATTTTTTCACTCTGATCACCTTTTCGACGGTAGAGATCTCCCAGGTTATAAGCAAACTGTTGTTTATCTTTTAGAACTTCTCCCCCCTTTTCGTAAGTCTTAATCGCCAGATCATATTTTTGCAAATTGGTAAATGCGTTGGCCAGTTTGGTTATTTTAAAACGATCCGCTTCGAGTCTGTTAATGGCTTTTTCGTACTGCGCGTTGGCCTCATCGTCCCGGTATTGTTTTTCAAATAAATTCCCGTACGTAACGTACAATTGCATGTTGTCGGGCTGCGCTTTAAGCTGTTTTTTGATAATCTCCTCACTCTCTTCGTACGCCTCCAGATAGATCAGTGATTCAATGTATTTATTGAAATAATAGTCGTTACTGTTATTTTTTTGATAAAGTATTTTGAAAAGACTACTGGCTTTTTCGTACTCTCCATTTCGGAAATACTGCTGGGCCAGTTGCGGATCCTGAGCTTGTACACTCAAAACACCAAAAAACAGGGAGACCAAAAGTAATATAATGCGCATAGGTTCAAGATTTTGTACCTATATCAAACGAATTGGAGCGGTAAAAGTTGCCCGGATGTGCATGACTGACCGATCCCTACTGAAAAGAGGGCGGCGTGCGACAGCGCGACGAGGAAAGTAACCCATGCCTGGAACGGCAGGCAGGCGCGGAAGCGGACGGGATGGCGATTTTTGATGGGTGGATGAGTAAATGTGGCGATTTTTTGACGGGTGGATTATCTTACTGATTTTAGTAATGGTCGAATAATAAGTTCCGCATTTTGGCAAGGAAATTTTGGTTCAAGATGAGGCAAAAAACGTAGACGATGCCATAGCATCGGCGAGGCTTTTTAACGAAATATTGGATCAAAAGGGCCAGCCATAAATCGGGAATTTATTGTTTTACCATTACTTATATGCGGTAAAAGTGGTTTTTTAAAATTAAACAATATACCTACCCAGGAACTGGATAGATACATTGTTTGTTTTAGTAAAAAAAAGAAAAGATGCTATTAGACTTTATTCCAAAATAATTTGTATGCTCCCAAATGATCTTTTTGTCCATCTTTTCGGCTTTTTTATCGCCCATAGCGCGGCTATGCACTCAAAAAAGAGCCTCAATCTGATCAAAAATATCTATTTGGTATCTCT
>CAKZUV010000191.1 GCA_937921555.1 uncultured Saprospiraceae bacterium | reverse complement strand
CAGGATGCTATGGCATCGTCTTGAGCCAGCCCATCCGCAAGCGGTTCATTCGCTTTGCGAATTCATGCCTCATCTTGAACCAAAATTCCCTTGCCAAAATGCGGAACTTATTATTCGACCATTACTTACAAGTTATTGATGAAATTTATAAGTTCGCATTTGCAGACTTGAAGGGGTGCCATGCATTATTTCATGAGGTAGTTTGTTTAATTTTCCGGTTTTTAGGTGGCGTCGGAAAATTACAATTTTATCGGAACGTTGATTGGCGACCAATAAAAAATTGCCGGATGGATCAATTGCAAAGTTTCTTGGATGATTGCCATGAGTAGATTCATGACCCACCAACTTTAATTTACCGTCTATTGGGTTTATAGAAAAAATGGCAATGGTATTTTCTTCCGGACCGCGATTAGAAGCGTATAGGAATTTACCATCCGGCGAAATATGAATATCTGCCGAGCGGTAAATATCCTGGCTTTTACGATTTGCCTGATAGTCTTCTAAAAATTCCAAGCTGTCTTTTGTGAATTTGTAGGCGGTTATTTTTCCACTCAATTCAGTAATACCATAGCCGTATTTGCCACTTGGGTGAAAAGTGAAATGTCTCGGGCCGCTACCCGGTTTTACATCTATTGGAGAATCTCTTTGCAGGGATATATCTCCCTCTTTATTTTTAACAATATTAAATTTATGAATTTTATCTGCCCCTAAATCCTGGGCGAATAAGTAGTTTCCATCCGGGGAAAAATTGGAGGAATGAATATGAGCAATTGCTTGCCTTTCTGCGATGATACTACTTCCCTGAAAAGGAATGGTTTGTGAATTTTCATTTAAGCTGCCATCCGGTTTTATTTTGAAAACGCTAAGACTGGGGTCGGTATAATTTGAATTGATAAGATATTGACCCGTTTTATCTATCTCCAGATGTACTGGATTTCTGCCACCACAATCCTGCATATTTAATAGTGAAATTTTTCCCTTCAGGGAGTCGATGCTGAAAGCAGCTATTTTGCCATGATAGGGCATTTGGCTTTCGACGACTGAATAGAGAAATTTCCCATTTGGCGAAAGCCGTAAGAAAGACGAATTGATAAGACTGTCTAATTGAAATTTCAATTCGGCTTCACCTGTTTCATTATTGAACTCATAGATGGATATTCCCTTGCCGGGTTGCTTATCCGTAAAACTTCCAATAAATAATAATGTTGTTTCTTTTTTTGACGAACAACTACTGATCGTCATCAAGATTATGATAAGTGACAGGAGGTTTGCTAATTTATTCTTTTGCATCGACTTGATATATTTTTGACCGCTTTAGACAAGCTCTTATTTTAGGAAATCATTTCCCCATTTTTGACGTAATTCTTTTGATAGTTCAACTACGATTTCCTGGTGTTCAATTTTTTCCGCCAAATTATCTAATTCCAGAGGGTCTGATGTATGGTCGAATAACATCCGCTCATAAGCAACTCCTGCGTCATCCGTCCATTCAGTATAAAATAAATCGCCTTTGATTAAAGTTACGGCATCTTTAAATTTACAAACGGCCCAGTCCTTACTATTTGCTTGACCATTTATGATGGGAACCAAACTTTTCCCTTCCACGGTTTCCGGTATTTCCAACCCTAAAAGTTCACAAAGCGTTGGATATATATCAATATATTCAATAATCGAATTTGATTTTTCACCCTTTGTTTTCCCAGGTATTTTTACGACCAAAGGTGTCCGGAGCGCGGTTTCAAAGGTTACGTGTTTGCACCAAAGTTGATGCTCCCCCAAGTTCCAACCGTGGTCGCCCCACAAAACAATAATCGTATTGTCAGCTAAACCTGTCCGCTCCAATTCGTCCAGCACCAATCCAATTTGTGCATCGACATAACTCACGCAGGCATAATACCCATGAATTAATTCTTTTGCTAAATCTTCCGGTAAAGTCCCTTTCTTTGGGATATTGCCATAGTTACGTAATTCGCCGTAGTTGTGGAATGCCTTTTTTGGGGTAGATGCTGGTTGCACATAACTTTCAGGCAATTCAATTTGATTGCTATCATATAAATCCCAATATTTTTTTGGTGCGTTAAATGGTAAATGAGGTTTCATGAAACCCAAAGCCAAAAAGAAAGGCTCTTTATTATTTTTCAAACGTCTTAAATCTTCTATTCCCTTTTGGGCAATTTCTCCATCAAAATAAGCGGTATCGTCCACCTCCGCATTTTCAAAAGCGCTGGCACCTCCCATGGCTAAGTTCGCGCGACCGTTTTCAATTATATTTTTTTCCAGTTGATAATTTCTGATATTACCTTCCGGAAACCATTTATAATCCCATGCTAAACTATCATCCGAATTATGATGATAATTCTTTCCATTTGAAATGGTAGTATAACCATTCTGTTTTAAAAGCTTTGGCAGGGACGTAGCAAAAGGTACTTCAACATCTACTCTCGTACTATAATTGATGAAACGCTTTCTTGTAGGGCGCATTCCGGTTAATAGACTTGCCCGGGATGCACCACAAACAGGAATATTACAATACGCACGGTTAAATACCAAACTCTTGTCGGCTAATTTATCGAGGTTGGGAGACTGAATATGATGAGCACCGTAAAAATTAAGTTCAGGCCGTAAATCATCAACCGCAATGAACAAGATGTTCATTGGCTTTTTTTCTTCCATGACCGCCGTATCTTTTTTTTCATTATTACATGATAAAAAAAGAAGTGTAATAACTATACATTTTAAAAGTGATTTCATGTTGTTTTACCAATGTTTAATGATGATGTAATCGTCTTTAGTTAAAGTATTTTTTAGCGAATCGGCGATTTTTCTGGTTGGGGTGTCCTGGTCCAATTTAAAACCTTTTTTTCCTTTTGGAGTAATGATGGGCATATTTCCTAATTCATTATTTAGAAAATCGCCCTGAGATTTCATCCAAATAAATAAATCGTTAGTCAACTTTTCTTTAATTATTTTTAATTCCGGATTTTGAGCCAAATTCTGTATTTCAAAAGGGTCGTTTTGTAAATCATACAATTCTTCAAAGGGTTCGTTATTAAATTTATTCGCGCCTCTTTTGATAAAATAATCAACATTAGACTTTCCTGTTAAATTTTGTTCCAGCACTTCTAAAGCATTAAAATTACGAATGTATTTATACCGTTTATCTCGAATCATTCTTGACGGAAATATTTCAGCATTTAAAATATTCTGATTTGTTCTTACTCCATAAACATACTTATTTATTGGAACGTCCTCACCTTTTAATAAAGGTAAAATACTATGTCCATCCATATCATCTGTAACTTCACCACCGGCTATTTCCAGAAACGTTGGTAAGACATCGGTATAATGAATGAGTTGATTAGAGGTCGAATTAGGCTTTATAACTTTTGACCAACGTGCAACAAACGGCACTTTTAAACCAATATCTTTGACGGTAAATTTTCCTGAAACTCCGTGGTCTGCACTATAAATAAACAAGGTGTTTTCATCCAAATGCTCATCTGTCAAATCTAATACTTTTTCTATTTGCGTGTTATCTTCCGCAATACTTCTGTAGTAGCCTGCTTTTTTTGCGACAAATTTTTTATCGGTTTTCTTACTTTCGTTAAATGGAAAAAACTTAATGTCTTCTGCATTCGGGTTGTTGACCTCAAAATATTTACCATGCGGATACTTTGAAGTAATAAACATACAAAACGGTTTTTTTGCAGTTTTAAAATAGTTTTCAATGCTGTCCAAAGGAATATAATCTCTTGGTACATTTTTTTTAGGAACCGGTTCCCATGCTTTATCCCAATCATAAACCTTATCTGGTTTTACGTGACTTTTTCCTGCTAAAACAACTTCGTAACCTAGTTTTTTCATTCTGGAAGTTACACTTTCAATATCGGGTTTTGTGGCCGTATGATTTGCAAAACAACCATTTTTAAGCGGATATTTTCCAGTAAAAATTTGCGACCGACTCGGCGCACAAATGGCTTGAGCGGTAAACGCATTGGTAAATAACATTCCCTCTTTTGCCAAACGATCTACCGCAGGCGTTTTTACTTTTTCATTACCATAACAACCATAATCATAAACATCCTGGTCGTCTGCTAAATAAAATATAATGTTTGGTTGGCTGCTTTGATGTTGCTGGTTTTCAACTTTAGCAAAAGCGTCTGATTTTGAATTCTTATGAAGCAAATATCCAATTAAACTGAATATTATTACTGATAACAATATTATGGGGAATTTCCTGTTCACTTTTTATATTTTTTAACGCCCTCCATTTCAGGGTAGGGTACTGTTTTTCCATTTTTCACCCAAGTTCCAGTTGGCGCATTGTTTGTCTTTAACCAGGTTAGCATATCCGCGTTCATTTGTAAAGCAATTTCCATTTCTGTGGATGAGGGGTTTTCTAAAATATTTCTTTTTTCAGAAATATCATTCGTTATATTATACAATTCAAATTCCTCTGTTTCATAAAAATAAAACAGTTTGTAATACTCATTTTCAATTCTTTTTTGCAGCAAGGTCGTTGGAGAAAAACGTTCATCCATATATCCCGGCAAGTGCCAAAACAATTTTTCTCTTGAGATTCTTTTTGCTTCTCCTTTTAGAATTTTAGCGAATGAAGCCCCGTCATATTTAGGTTGAGTTCCATCCTTCTTTTTAAGTTTAGCTATATCTACGCCGACTAATTCTGCGAAAGTCGGTAAAAAATCAATGCAATGAACCGCTTGATTCGTGATTGTATTTTTAGCAATCACATTCGGGTATCTGAAAATTAACGGAACTCTGATTCCACCTTCCGTTAAATTTCCTTTTTTACCTTTCAGTGGTGTGTTTTTAAATAAACCTCCATTATCAGAATAAAATATAAAAATGGTATTTTCTGAAATATTATCTTCAAGATTGCCATCTCCATTTGGATCTCTCAATGCATGATCTATTTTTCCAACATTTTGGTCTAATAACTCAATCATAGAAGCGTATTCCGCTATCTTAGGTTTTAAACCTCTTTCTAAATATTTTTGAGTTAAATCTTTCCTACCGGTAACATCAGAATGTACTGCGTGAAAAGGTACATATAAAAAAAACGGATGTTCGCCATTGGCTTTTTCTTTGATATAGTCTGCACAAAAATCGCCGATCGCATCTGTAAGATGTTTTGGTGTTCCTTTTAAAAGCGCGACATCTGATGGTGAATGAAAAGGTTTTAAAATGGTATTGATATATTCATCATCATAAGGATTTGCGTATTTATCGACAAACTCCGAATTAAAAGTCCATCCTTTTGTATCAGCATTTAAAGCTAAGTAAAAGGATTTTGTTCTTTTTCCGTCAATAGGAGCTGCTATAATATGGTGAATGTCTGCCGGTAAATCAATCCCGAAATCACCTTTTAAAGGATGTGGCGTGCCGTGACTTTTACCCACCAATGCCGTGTGATAACCTTGGGTTTTTAGTATATCAAACATATTAATTCCATCTTCTGAAATTACTTTTTTTTGCTTGAATGGTTCAATCAGGACATTGGGAAATCCTTTGGTTCTTTGGTCTTGTCTTTTCAGAGATCCAACATTATAAACCTGATTATCTGCACCGGCAGGATATTGGCCACTAATTAGCGCGGCTCTTGATGGTGCACAATTTTGATTGGTATATGCATTTGTAAAAGACATTCCCTGAGATGCCAGTTTATCAATTACGGGAGTTTCATAAATTGCAGATCCTCTGTTTTCATTTGTGTTTCCTGTGCTTAGATCCGTCCAGCCTAAATCATCGGCAAATATGAATACGATGTTTGGTCTTTTTTGATGATTCTTTTTTTTGTCTGATTTTGAGGAGCCACAGCTCAAAAAAATGAGTGTTAAAAAAAAGACTATTGATACTTGAGATACTATCTTCATTTTTAGGTTAGCGTTTGTACCGTTAAAAAGAATTTTTTTATATAAAGTCTAAGGCATAAGTATTTTGTCTCAAGTTAACTGTATTTACACGGGCACCTATCCTGAAGTGTCCTGACTTGAATCATTTTGCTGCCCCGTTTACCCGTTGCTTTTGCTTCACAAAATAAGGTTGGAACGGGTAATTAGAATTTGCGTCCCAGCGCAGATTGGTGGTTGGTAAATATTTTTTCAGGGCAGTTATTTCATTTTTGTAATTTGGGTTTTTAGCTTCATTCGTCCATTCGTTTGGATCTTTTTTATGGTCATAAAATTCCGCTGTTCCATCTTCATATCTGATGTAGCGATTTCCATTAGCCTTCACCGCATGATTATTCATTCCGAACGTGGTTAATGCGAAAGCTCCTTCTTCCTGCTTTTTATCATTCATCATAGGTACTAAACTTTTACCTTCATTTCTGTTATAAGCGGGTAGACCGGTTAATGCTAAAAGAGTAGGATAGAGGGAAAGTAGTTCGACGGGGGCATCGACTATTTTTCCTTTTGGCACATTAGGTCCTGCAAATATTAAGGGGACGTGGGTGGCGGTTTCCCATAACGCATGTTTTGCAAACGTTCCTTTTTCTCCTAAACGATACCCGTGGTCAGACCATAAAACGATGATCGTATTGTCGGCATGTTCACTTTTTTCCAGCGCGTGCATCACCCGTCCTAATTCATAATCAACAAAACTTACACAAGCTAAATAAGCCTGAATAATCTTTTTCCATTCACCACTTTCCTTTGCCCATTCCGTAGATGGCATCATCGGCAAATCATTAATTTGCAGACCGACGGGCGGAATGTCATTTAAATCATCTGACAAATAAGGTGGTACTTCGATTCCTTCAAGTGGATGCATATCAAACCATTTTTGCGGAACATACAAAGGGACATGAGGACGCAAAAATCCCAAACCCATAAATAATGGTTTCTCATATTTTTTGTTTAAATGTTCGATTACCCAATCAACGGATTGGTGGTCTGGCATCAAAGAATCTGTCTCAGGAAACGCCCCCCAATCTGTATTGGTCCGTCCATATTTTTCCTTTTTTTGTTTTGAAGTTCCAAATCCATCCCAGACAAATCGTTTTTCCGGATGAGGACCAAAACCTCTCACTCTGCCTCCTTCTTCGTCAAATAATCCTTTTGGCGCATAAACATGAAACAACTTTCCGATACCCATCGTGTGGTATCCATTCTCTTTAAAATATTCGGGAAGGAAGGTAATGTCTTTGGTAACTGGATTGTCAGAACGTACTTGCTCATCGGGCGTCATTCCATACATTCCCGTCGTGGAGGGGCGCAAACCGGTCATGACGGAGGCACGGGACGGGCCACACAACGGAGCTTGACAATGGGCATTAGAGAATAAAACACCCTGCGCTGCCAACTTGTCAATATTTGGAGTTTTAGTGTTAGAAAAATTATTCAGACAGCCCAGCCAGGTATTCAAATCATCGACGGCGATAAATAACACATTGGGTTTTGGTGTTTCTGCTGCTTGACGCTCGTGGTTTTTTTCCGGGTTGCAGGACATGAAAAGTGCAAGGAGAACAAATATGATTAGATTTACTTTTTTCACGATTTCGTTTTGTATTAAAGGGAATTTTAAACAACTTCTATTTATTAATTTAATCTTCCAACACCTCAGCCTCCTCCTTGTCACGTTGAACAGCACCTTTATCCCCTAAAAGATACATTTTCCTAAAATACGTTCCCGATTCTTTTTCTGCTACAATAATTTTTGCGTCCGGGTGAGCATTATCGATAAGGGAAGATATTGCGAAACCGGAATTATTTCTACGTAGAAGAACAGGCCCTTTTTTAAAAGTATCTCCTGCGTCAAAACTATCCCATCTGCTTACCTCACCTGCTCCAGAATCATCTAAATAAATATTCACATTATTGGTAGAATTTATTGCTATATCTCCACCTCCTACGGGAAGTTGAGCGTTTTTACTTTGTACCCATGCGACTCCATTCCAGCGAAAATGATGTAAACTTTTTGGAGCACTTCTTCGCCTGCCCGTATCTGCTCCAACTCTTATACAAACATGAGGATTACCATCCGGATTTAAATCTACGACGGCTTGAAAAGTCCAATCGTTATTTATTTTTGTGACCAATGCTTTTTCGTCTGCTTCTTCTCTAATTAATGGCATATTAAGTGGTTCCCCTTTTACATTTTTCCATAACCCTTTCTTGGTATCAAAGACCATATAGTACAAATTGTGTCTTTCGGGAATATGCCCCCGTTTGTCTTCACTATTTCTTGCATCTCTGCAAAGATGATAATCAAAAGCTACAATTAAATCGTCTCCTTTTCCTTTGGTAATCCAGGGATACCAGGAGTCTTCGGCTTCCATATCCGTTCTGCGTTTATGTTTTAAAAATGAAACGGGCGCATCGAAAGTAAGTCCATTGTTGATAGATTTTTGATAAACCCAATTACTGCGGTGGGCGCCATGACGATAAAACAGATAGATATCGCCATTATCCATTTTTACAAACTGATTATAAGTGCCAAATGGCGGAATATTATCAAGCATTTTCCAACTGGAAATATCTAAAGGTTTTTTGGATACTGCGTGTAAATTTTTTCCATAATGATGATTTCCTAATGGATTGTCACCATGTTTTCTCATGCCGCCGTGACCACCAAACGCAATGTGAATATATCCCGCATCATCAATCATCATGGAGGGTTTGCCGTGGTTATCTATGCTCTTTTTACGAAAAAGGTCTTTTCCCATCTCACTTATACCTGCTTTGTAGGGGCCTTTCCATTCGCCGGTCTTATGGTTGTAAGCAGCGACATAAGGGTCTTCGAGTGGTCCCTGATAGCAAACGTAGGTCACCCCTTCGTGGTAAATGCCTGCCGGATGTTGAACAATTGCGACGGCATTTCCAAAACCATTATCGGCAAAATAATCTACTTTTGAAGTACTGGTTTCTTTGGCTGAAGTAACTTTGGTTTTTGAGTTGCAAGCTAAGAGGATTGAAAAAAAACACATCATCCCTACCAATTGTTTTTTAACCATTTTAAAGATTTGCTTTTTTAAAAATTATGATGTTAACCGGACCTAATAATCCCGAAATTTGCAACGCATCCTCTTTGTTCCAATGCTTAAAAGAAGAAAAGGTAGTCCGTTCGGAAGGTCGTTTGGTGTGGTTTAAAAGCCAGTCTGGTAATTGTTTTATTTTTTTTCCTTTGCGTTCAAAATCCAAAGGCAAGTGTTCATCCCCAATTAATCTGTTTGCCCATAAATTAGTCACTTTAACTTCGAGGGTGTTCTGACCTTTTTTTACAAAATCATCTATTGAAATGCTGAAAGGTGCTTTCCATAAGGTCCCTGCATTTTTTCCATTTACAAAAACTTCAGCGATCACTCGAACACTTCCCAGGTCTAATGCTAAATCGATTTCAGGTTGTATCAATTCTTCGGAGAGTTCAAATTGTTTTACGTAAGTTGCCGTCCCTGAGAAATGGCGAATCTCCTCGTCAGATGAATCAGACCATGCATCCAGTTTATTAAAGGTTGCTTTTTTAGCTGCGCCAGGATTGTTTGGAAAAGTTACGTCCCAAATTCCCGTTAGTTCTATTGGTTCAGGAACGGATGTTACTTCAACCGTTTTTGTTTTTCCCGTGGAAGTGTGGCAGGTCATTTTTCCGGCATAAGGTGTTTTCCAATGCACTTTACCTTTTTCAAAAACAAGTGCTGACTTAGGGTCCGCTTTGGAAAGATTAAGTTTTTTACCTGCTGGAATAGACAAGGTGTTTTCTTCTCCATCCGTCGAATAAGTAATGCGCAATGCAGGTTGATTTCCCTCGACAGATTTACCGGCCACCAAATTATGGTCTACCGAAATTTCAGATATGCCGGCAGCAATTTTAGCTTTTATTTTTTCTGTAATATCATAAGTTGGATAGTATTTAGGAACGCCTTTAGTCTCAGGCTTAAACTTTCCAAACACCGCTGTTAGAATTTTTAATTCTTTATTGCCTGCATCAATATTAATATGCTCTAACTCCATGACCGACATTTGCTGAATGGAAGTGCCAATTTGATATTCCAAACGGAATTCTTTTTTATAACCCATCGCCGGGTCGCAATCACAAAAATGTCGGGTAGCTTGAATATTAAGTTGATTGTCCTTTACTTCATTTGCCACGAGCGGGGTCACATCAACCAATCCTTCTTGCAAAAAAGTACCGTACTCCGCTTTGATGATTTTTAAATTTGAAAGCAATTCTGGTTTTGGTTTTTTGAGTTCCGTTGTTATTTTTACAATATGCTCATCGGCTTTTATCGGTTTTTTAAAAACAACAAACACCGCTTCTTCTGACTCCAGCTGAATGGGAATACTGGTGGTGCTATCTTCATTCTTTTGCCAAACGACCAGGTCTTTCATATCGCCCGTTTCCGCATTCCAAAGTTCAGGTTGTTTATCTGAAACTCGAAAACGAAAAAGTTCCGTTCTACTTTCTTTTTTAGAATTTGCTATAAAATAAATATCAGCCTCTTCCGTCTTTCTATGAATAAAACTGATGTCAGCAGGACTTCCTTTTTCTATTTTAAAATCAGGGGTTTCCTTTTTTAAAAAATCAGTAATGGAAATATCCTCTACTAATCCAGTTTTCCATAATTCATCCCCATACTTTTTAACCAGCATATCGCAGGCCGGGTAATTGGTAAGACTTGGGGATTGTGAAGGTTTTTTACCAATCACCTTTGCACCGCCTGCCACTAATTCTTTTATTTTTTCTAATGTTGCTGGTTTGACAAAATCAGAATTGGGTAAAACTAAAACTTGGTAGGGATTGCCAACGGCGGAGTAAATCGTACCATTTTTAACCGATAAATCTTTTAATTTATTGGCACCAATCAAATCATAATCAAATCCTAACTTTTTAATTTCAGGTTTTATAAATGCAGTGTTGGGCGAGGACTCACCTGTAAATACTAAAACGTCGGCAACACTTTTTCCATGCTGCAATAAAAATTGAGACCGCCCCACATAATCCATAAATGCTTTTCCTTGCTGCCACCAGGTATTTAACCGGTCAAATTCGGTTCCATGATAACTCAATGCCAAACCCGGACCAACGTCCCAGGGTTGGTGCACATAGGTATGAAAAATAAATCGGGTAATTCCTTCTGCCCAAGCTCTGTCACCGATAGATTTGATCGTAGCAGGATGCTGCTGCCAGCCTCCGATACCCGTAAAAGATTCCGCCCCGACGATAGCACTTCCGTTCAAATGTGCGATAGACGAAACAAATTTAGGCGAATCAAAAAACGGGTAACCACCACTCCAAAATTCGCACATCACAATATCTCCCGTCGCACCAACTTGCATATTATCGAAAGGTCCCCAATAAGGTTCCACCGAAAGTTGCATTCCGTTTTTATGGCAAAGTTCCCGAAAATGGGCGTAGTAGTTTTCGGCAATTAAATCGCCAATAGTTCTTCTGAAATCCCAAAGAAAACGTTCTGATATTTCGCCACTTTCAACATAATAACCTGCCAAGGTTGGTAAATAGGCAGTTAAATCGTAACCTCTTAAATCTTTAAATTGGGTTTCAAAACCGGATGTCCAGTTGGTCGTTCCTACCTCATAACTATCAATCAAACAATTGTTTACCGTACTCCCGATTAAATCTCCCAATTTGTCAATGATTGGTTGCACGCCGCCTTTCCAATAAGCATCCAGCGCTGTTTTACTCATTTTGTCGACTTCTAATCCTTTCGCTTCGGGTGGGGCAGGGCGATTTGTCGTACCGATAGGCGTGTGCCCAAATCTTAAAATAATCCATTCGCCTTTCGGAGCGTTCCATTCTAAAATTCCATTTTCAGAAAAATTATCACTAAGATTAATAACCGTTTCTTTTGAAATCACCGACGCCGCTGGAATCGTTTTTGTGTCTGGTAATAAATGATTGCGAATGCGTTCGGATAATATTTTATAATCTAAGTCTTCTATTTTTTGGGTTTGTGTTGGTTTTGGAAATGCCAGGACGGTAATATCTTGATAGTAGTCAAATTTAGTTTCAGGTTTTGGTAAAGCTTGTTTTATATTTTTTCCACCTTGAATAATCAGCTCACTATAAACGACGGTTTGCATCGCATGTTCCTCCGTCACCCACGGACCTCCCGAAGACGACCACCCCGGACTATTATGAAATCCCAATTCTAAATCTAAACGTTTGGCTTCTTCCGCAGAAAATTTGAATAAGTCTAACCACGCTTCGCTCAAGTATTTGACTGGACCTTGCGGAAATCCTAAATGCACATTAAACAATTGTGCTTCTTGAATACCTACTGCCTTCATCGCTTCCAAATCTTTTGTGATACCCGATTTAGAAACGTTACCACTTATCCAATGCCACCAGGTTCTGGCTTTGGCTTGGTTGGGTGGATTTTTGAAACCCATTTCAAGCGAGTGTCTTACAGGCTGCTGTTCCTGGGCAAACAGAACGTTTGCAAACAGACACATTGTCATAATGGTAAAAGTCTTGTTCATTGTTAGATATGTTTCTTTTTTAGAGCAATATGTAATGCCACTAAGACACGAAGACACTAAGTTTTCTTTGCGCCTTTGTGGCGTAGAATTATTTTTTCCTCGTGATATCATTCTGCAAAAAAGGTTTTTCCGATGGTGGAAATTGAACATCTAAAAGTTTTTTCATTCTTTCTTCTACTTTAGTATACTTAGAATTTCCAGCTAAATTCTTGTAAGACAAAAGGCTATTTTTGTGCTGATATAATTCCGCGTCCAGGATTTCATGAGTCGTAGCATTTCTCCATTCCGTATATCGCCATTCACCATCGGTGGTCGTTACCCCCATGATTTTTTCCCCTCTGGGATAGACACTATAAGCGGCATCGTCCCATTTTTGATTCGGATTATCCAATACTGGTACAATACTTTTTCCATCTGAAATCGGTGCTGATTTTATGTTACAAACTTCGACAAGCGTTGAAAAAATATCTACATTTTCTACTAAGGCATCTGATGTTTTTCCCGTAACTCTTTTTTGATAAGCTGTTTCTCTGCTGATGATGAGTGGTACTCTTACATCTATTTCCATGTTGGAATGTTTACACCACGCAGCATACTCACCGATTTTATAACCGTGGTCGCTCATAAAAATAATGAGGGTGTTTTTTCTCAAATCTAATTCTTCTAATGTGGTCATTATTTTCCCTATTTGCGCATCAATATAACTTACGCTCGCATGATAACCATGAATCAGGTCTCGGGTCAAATCATCATCCAAGTCTCCTTTTTGGGGAATATTGGAATAGTTTTTTAATTCGCCCCACCGACTTAACGCCAACCGGTAAGCACCCTCAGTTTTTTTTCTGGAAGGTATTTTAAAATCATTTTTATCGTATAAATCCCAATATTTTTTTGGCGCGTTAAATGGTAAATGTGGCTTACTCAAACCCACAAACATTAAGAATTTATCGTCCTTTACTTTGTGCAGGGTTTCTATGGCATATTTAGCCGCACGACCGTCTTTGTACGCTTCATCTTCCACCGCTGCATTTTCAAAAGCGGGACCTTTTATTGGTTTCACGCCTTCTTCTTTTAGACGCTTCATCAATGCGATGTTTTCTGGTTTTAAATAACTATTCGGTTCTTTTTTAAAATAGGTCGTCCAGACATTTTTATCATCACTACCATGATGATAGACTTTACCGATACTAATGGTTTTGTATCCATTTTTATTAAACAATTGAGGCAGCGAAACGACCTCTTTATGTACTTTTCTTAATGGAGTGAAAATGCTGTAAATACCTAAGGTTTCCGGACGTAAACCGGTTAAAGTACTCATTCTGGAAGGGGCACAAATAGCTTGTTGGACATAAGCCTTGTTAAATTTAACACCGTCCTTTGCTATTTTATCTATGTTGGGAGTGATCGCCGTTTCGCTGCCATAACAACCCAATTCTGCTCTTAAATCATCCACATAAAAAACGAGTACATTTGGTTGGTTATTTTGTGCATTACTGCACGCAAAACAAAAAGCAGCAAATAATAGTCCTATGATTTTTTTCATTTTAAAATATTTTTTGCCACGAAGGCTCAAAGACGCTAAGTTTTAATTTAGAGCTTGTCTAAACTTCCATTAATTGGCTACAATTGGCAAATTTTATTCTGAACTTCGTTAAAAAGCCTCGCCGATGCTAAGGCATCGCCTGTGTTTTTTGCCTTATTCAAAACAAAATTTCCTCAATTTCGCACAATCATGAAAATTTGGACAAGCTCTTAGACCTTCGTGACTTTGTGTCTTCGTGGCTAATTTTCAATCAATAAACAATTCATCTATAAAAGGACCGCTTTGCCCGGTCGTTTCCAATCGAATGCTGTTGGCGCCCGATTTAAAAAATACTTTCGCTTTTACCCCTCGCCAATTTTGCACCCAACCTCCTGTCGGTTTAAATTCAAAAGTTTTTACGTATTCGTCATTCACATACAGCTTCATGGGGTAGCGATTATGCGCATCATTGTGCATGTATCTGAAACGGATATTATACGCTTTTCCTTCGCCGTCATTTTCTTTGTACCAGGTAATAGCCCCTTCTTTTTTATCAAATTTCACAAAACCAGTACCCTTGTAATGATGTGCGTCTTCGCTCGCTTTGGCTGCTCCTGAAAGTATCGCTTCTTCAGCAGCAATATTAATGCCTCTGCCTTTCCACATATCCTTGGAGTGCTCATCTCCCCAAAATAATCCTTCGTTTTTTCCAAAGGTTTCACTCATCGTTAAAACCACTTTTCCGTTTTGTTTTATCACTGCTTTTACGGTCGTTCCGTCATCAACTTGAAACGGAGCGGTATAAACGATTCCTTTGGTTTCAGGATTTTCACCATTAATGGTATAGTGAATTTCTAAATCAGAATAATTGGTTGCTCCCAAAATTTCCAGTTGTTTTGCGTCAATGGTAATTTTATTAGAAAGATATAATGCTTTGTCACCTAAAATGGCTCCCGTGATGATTGACGCACTTTGAGCGTTTTCTTTTTCTTTTACAAATAATCTTGTTTTACCAAAAAACAGACTTCTAAAATCCGCCTTTGTTCTGCTCGTCGGGTCAATCGGATTTCCGTTTTCAAGAGCGATTTTTTTAATATCTCCCTGAAGGTAATAATACACTTTATTTTCTCCGTACGGGAATAGATTATGGTCTTCATCAAGCCCTGCTGAGGTGATAATGTAACACGAAGTGAAGCCAGATTCTGCGTTTAATTTTTGTAGGTTGGTCTTTAATTTTGACGGTTGTTTAGCGGTGTGAAAGTAAGTTCTTTTTACTTCTTTTCCGTTTTGATAAGCGACTGCTTCTAACGTTCCTTCCTGATAAGGAACCATCCATTCGCATTGCATTTCGTTCCAAACTTTGCCCGGTTGGTCTTTTCCTAAAGATTTTCCGTTTAGAAATAATTCTACTTCATCTGTATTTGAATAAACCCAAACAGGAATGACGGTTCCTTTTTTCATTCTTGGATGTGTCCAATGTGGTAAAATATGGACCATTGGTTTTTTAGTCCATTGGCTTTGGTAGAAATAAAATAAATCCTTTTTAAAACCCGCCACATCCAAAGCACCGCCCATAAATAAATTAAATGGTAAACCGCCATGTGCTAAACCCGCTTCTCCATAATAATCAAAACCTGTCCATCTAAAATGACCGCTATGCCAGGGATTATCCCGCATGACTTCCCAATATTTTCTGGCAGAAACTCTTACGGTGGCATTGTCATAGGAAGAATTGAAACTTTGTTTTCTGTTTTTCCAATCTTTTGGGTTGATGCCTTCGTAGAAGAAAATTTCTTTTTCCGTTAAATTTGGCAAAGGGTAAGTGCCTGGTAATTCATTATCTCTCCACCAGGTTTGGGTTCTGTAATATCCCCGTGTCTGCCAAGTATGCGGCGCTTCGGTAGAAATAAATGGTTTATCAAAATTTGCGCTTTCGATAAATTTCCTGGTTTCGGAACCGCCATTTACGCCTTCAATATCCATGTCTTCCGGATTTCCTGCGCCGGAAGTAAATAATCGGGTCGGGTCTAAATTTTTTCCAAACTGCACCAATTCTGGAGCAATGTCATCATGCGTTTCATTTCCCAAACTCCAGACAAAAATGCTTGCGTGGTTTCTATCTCTCGTAATCCATTCTTTCACATCGCGTTGCCACCATTCATCAAACGCCTGTTTGCCATAATCTTCCGGTGCTTTTTTGTGCCAACCATCAAAAATTTCATCCATGACTAACAATCCAATTTCATCACAAATATCATAAAACATCGGTGGAGTAGGGTTGTGAGAAGGACGAATGGCATTGATGCCCATCTCTTTCAGGGATTGTAATTTCCAACGTAACATGGGTTTTGTCCAGGCACCTCCGACCGGACCACCTTCCCAATGTTCGCAAACGCCTTTTAGTTTTATATTTTTTCCATTCAACCAAAAACCCGTTTCGGTTTTCCATTCTACCGTTTTAAATCCGAAAGTTGTTTTTACTTCATCAATTACTTTTTCACCCTCTAAAATTTGGGTGATTGCCTGGTACAAAATCGGGGTTTCAGGACTCCATAGTTCAGGATTATTTATGGTTAAATCAATATCGCTTTCAGAACCCTTAATAGTTTTTGAATTGGTTTTTAATACCTTTCCTTCGGGGGATAAAATTATTACGTTGCTCTTTAAATTATTTAAAGCATCATTATAATCTACTTTTACATGAACGGTCGCTTGATTTTTTTCAATTTTTGGCGTGGTCACAAAAACGCCGTTGGGAGCAATGTGATGAGGATTTACCTGAATCAACTTTACGGGTGCATAAATCCCACAGGGATGATACCATCGCGCAGAAGGCTCCAAACTATTATCCACCCTCACCGCAATCGTGTTTTTACCTTCCTTTAAATATTTAGAAATATCGTATCGAAAACTGATATATCCGTAAGGTCTTTTTCCTAAATAATTGTCATTAATCCAAACTTCACTATTCATGTAAACACCATCAAAATTGAGGTAGGTGGTGTTTGATAAATTATTCTTTTTTACAGTAAACGATTTACGATACCAACCAATACCTCCATCGTGATAACCACCACCTTGCCCCTGGTCTCCACCTTTTCTCACTCCCTTTTCAAAAGACCAATCATGAGGAACATTTAAGTTTTTCCAATCAGAAATATCCACCTTTTCGTTTGAAAAAGAGGAATTATCTTTTAAAATAAAATGCCAGTTATTATTGAAATTGGTTTCTATCCGCTGAGAAAAAACAACTAGCGAGGTTGAAAAAAATAACAGTAACAGTATATTTTTTTTAATTAAATTCATTTTTGTAAAATGATTTTTTCATTGCTGATTTATCAATAAAAATAATTATTGAAGTTGGGTTTTTTTATCGTGTATGCTATCCTGTACTCTCCTGCAAAAAGGATATAGCCGACAGTACAGGATAGATGTTTAATTCTGCTAATATAATTTTGTTTAAAATTATCCTTGGTTGTTTAAATAAAGCAATGGGTTAAGTATTGTATTACAAATAGGTAAATCTTTTAAAATTAAAACTATTAATTATGCGAAAAATCAACAAAAGTTGGACGAGGAAATTACGAATAAAACCCAATCGAACCGTTGGGATTAGATTTCTTGCTTTTCTCTTCTTCAGTAGTTCTTTTTGGATGACGTCTTTTGCTCAGGAAAAGATCACCGGAACCGTCAAATCTGTAGACGGTGAAGGTTTAATCGGAGCAAATATTGTCCAAAAAGGAACCACTATCGGTACTGCCACAGATGTTAATGGTAACTATTCCATCACCCTTGGTGAGGGGGAAAAAGTGCTTCTTTTTTCTTACACCGGTTATCAAGACGTGGAAGAAATTATAGGAGGCAGAACAAACATTGATGTCGTTTTGCGGGAAGGAGAATTGTTAGATGAAGTGGTGGTAGTGGGATACGGTAAACAAAAGAAATCTGATCTGACGGGTTCCGTTGCGAGTATTAGTGCCAAAGACATCGCCAAAGTACCGGTATCAAGAGTAGATCAGGCATTGCAAGGACGAGCTGCCGGGGTGCAGGTTACCCAGACCAATGGTTCCCCTGGTGCGCCAACAGCCATTCGGGTGAGAGGGGGTAACTCAATTACCGGAAGTAATGAACCGCTCTGGGTGATAGATGGTATCGTAGTTGGAACAAATTTCAACTTAAATAACATCAACGCCAATGACATTCAGTCACTCGAAGTACTAAAAGACGCCTCTTCAATTGCCATTTATGGTTCGCGAGGTGCCAATGGAGTAGTCTTGCTGACCACCAAAAGCGGTGGCGGTTTAAATGCGGGCGTACCACAAGTAAGTCTGAACCTCTACAGTGGAGTACAGTTGATTCCGGAATTACCGGATATGCTTTCTCAGGAAGAGCAAATTGCCTTTACCAATGAAAGTGCCCGGTTCAGAGCAGCCGCACAACCATTTCCGGATGATCCTTCCACTTATCCCGATATTGATTGGTATGACCAGTTACTGGATCCATCTCCTATGTACAATGCTGACCTTTCTATTTCTGGTTCCTCAGAAAGTGGAAAAGTTAAATATTATACTTCCTTAGGTTATTTTAACCAGGATGGACTGATTAAGAGTACGGGTATTGAAAAATACATTTTCCGATCCAATTTAGACTTGAAATTAAATGATAAATTAAGTGCAGGATTCAGATTTAATTATTCAAGAATAAACCGGGATAACGGTGTAGCAAGTTTTGGTAATGCTTTTGCCACCCTTCCTACCCAGCCTATCTTTAATGACGATGGTTCTTTTAATGGATTTAATGAAGTGGTTGGTGCACCATTCTCCAATCCGCTGGCAAATATAGCATTGAATACAAACGAAACATTTACCAATAATTTATTGGCTACTGTTTATCTGGAATATAGTCCGGCTCCAAAGTGGACCATTCGTTCTACGTTTAATCCAGAATTTAATAACACCAGACAAAATAGATTCACCTCCAGCCAATTGCCAGGTAATTTGGCCATCGGTGTAACGGATGGTGGACAGGCAAGTGTAAATTCAGTGGCAAGCGTCGGATGGAATAATGAAAATACGATACAGTATTCCTCTGATTTTGGGGCAGACCACAGTATCACGGCCTTAGCTGGTGCTTCTTTTCAGCAAGTACAAACCGAAAGATCATTAGCGTCAGCATTTGGTATTTCCAGTGATGCCACGGGTTTTAACAATTTAGGATTTTCTGATCCTACCCGAGCAGTTATTACCAGCGGTTTTAATGGATTTCAAATTGCTTCTTTCTTCGGAAGAATAAATTATACGCTGAAAGACAAATATCTGTTTACCGTAGTTGGAAGAACAGATGGTAGTTCTGTTTTCGCTCCGGGAAATAAATACGAATTTTATCCATCGATAGCTGCTGCGTGGAAAATCACTGAAGAAGGATTTATGCAAAACCAGAATGTTTTTGAAGACCTGAAATTAAGAGCTAGTCTTGGAAAAGCGGGTAACCAGGCCATTGGTCCTTACCGGACACTTGGATTGTTAACCGAAGCCAATACGACCCTTAATGGCCAGGAAGTGCCAGGTTTAACGATTGGTAGACCTTCTAATCCAAACTTACAATGGGAGACAACCCGTTCGTTTGATATAGCACTGGAAGCTTCTTTATTAAAAGGGAGAATTTTTACAGAAATAAATTATTACGCGAAGAAAACGGAAGATTTGCTGCTGGATGTTGCTATTCCGAGACAGACTGGTTTTACCAGCCAATTACAAAATATTGGATCTTTAGAAAATAAAGGATGGGAGTTTCTTTTAACTTCAAGAAATATTACGGGTAAGGCTTTTACCTGGATGTCCACCGTTACCTTGTCGTCTAACAACAATAAAATTTTGGATCTCGGTGGGGCTGAATTTATTGATGTGGTGGTCGATCCAATCATTGGTTCGGGAAATACCCGGTTGATTGTAGGTCAGCCAGTGCCTGTTTTTACCGGAGTTAACTATTTAGGAACCTGGAAAAGTCAGGAAGAAATTGATGCATCTGGTTTAACTTCTCAAGTGGTGGGAGGCCCGAGGTACGAAGATTTGAATGGTGACGGAATTATTTCAACGGAGGACAATGTTGTTTTAGGAGATCCTACGCCGGATTTGATTTTTGGTTTTGAAAATACGTTTTCGTATAAAAACTTTGATTTTTCCTTTTACTTTCAAGGTACGGTTGGAAATGAGATGTATAACCTAAGGATGCGTAATCATTTCTTTAACCGGGGAGAGACCACAAAATTTGCGGATCTGGCGAATCGTTGGACAGAAGAAAATCCTACTTCCGATATTCCAAGAGCAGGATCGGATGCGATTACCAATAATTTAAGTAATACGTTATTTGTCGAGGATGGATCACACATTCGGTTAAAGACCGTTAGACTAGCTTATAATTTTGCACCAGATGCCATAAAAGGTATTTCAAATGCAACGATTTACTTTACCGGAACAAATCTTTTATTAGTTTCTAACTTTAGATTAATTGATCCGGAGACCAGTCGTTTTGGAAGAAATGGGCTGGGTAATATTGCGCAAGGTTATGCGGATGGTGAATATCCAAATCCAAGAGTTTTAACATTTGGTTTAAATGCAACTTTTTAAAAATAAATAAAAATGATAAATAAAAAAATACTTTTCGGCGCGTTCATGATCCTGTCTCTTTTTGGATGTAGTGATTTCCTGGAAGAGGATCCAAGAGCGCTAGTTTCTCCAGAAACTTTTTTCGCATCTGAAAATGATGCCAGACAAGCAATTAATGGTGTGTACGCCATTCTAAAAAATAATTCTATCTACGGTCAGGTTGGATTGGATCATTTTTATGATAATGGTGCGGACATTATCGAACCCAATCGTTCTGCCAATTTCGTAGAGCCCATTGGAAATTACTCTCTGAATGAAGCCCTGGCGGATGTATCGGTTCAGAAAATGAGTGTGTCAGATACTTGGAAGGATCTCTACCGTGTAATTCTGAATACAAATACAATCATTGCCAGGGTAACTGGTAATGAGGGGATATCGGAAGCAGCAGCAACAGATATTATTGCGGATGCTACTTTTATTCGGGCTTTATGTTATTGGCATATTACCAATCTCTGGGGAGATGCACCGTATTACACAGATGTACTTACGTTAGAAGAAATCGGTTCATTAGGAAGAACGGACGAAGCAACGATCATAGAAGGGGTATTGGCAGATTTGCGATTTGCACAAGCTAATCTGCAAGACTCCTACACGGGAGCTGATCGAGGCCGGGCTTCAAAATGGGCCGCAGCGATAGTTGAAGCAAAAATTTACATGAAACAACAAGACTGGCAAGCAGGTTTGGATAAGTGTTTGGAGATTATTAATGAGTCGCCTCATTCCTTATTACCAACCTATGCGGAAGTTTTTGATCCTTTAAATGAATATAACGATGAGATTATCTGGTCTTTAGATTTTGCAAAAGACATAGAAGGAATATTTGACCCCGCATTTCCAGGTAGAGCTTTCGCTGGTAATAATAGTTGGAGACCTAGTATGTTCAATCCTCGTTTAAGAGATGAACCATTGAATACAAACGAAAGAGATGCATTGGCGGCTGCCTTAGCTGAGAATGGTCAGGCCTTTAATGGTACCGGTCTGCAAGTTGCTTCCAAAGATTTTGCGGAAAAATTCCCGATGAATGATTTAAGAAGAGAATTGAATATTGTAGATAATTATTTAGGATTTGATTTGGTTTTTCCATACATGGCTAAATTCTGGAATTTAGACCTGGAAACTTCTCCACGTTTTAATCACTCAGATAACAGATTGGTATTTCGTATGGCAGATGTACATTTGATGGCCGCTGAGTGTGAAAATGAAAGATCTGGTGGGAATCCTGACGATGCTTTTGAATATATCAGAGCGGTTAGAGAACGTGCTTTTGCAACCGTGGAAGAAGCAGAGGCCATCAGAGGTCTTAGCCAACAAGGATTCAGAGAAGCAATTTATGATGAACGTAAATGGGAGTTAGCTGCCGAAGCGCACCGAAGATACGACCTGATCAGATGGGGGATTTTATTGGATGTAGTGCAAAATCTGGAATTTCGTTTCTGGCAACCGAACGTGAATATCAGACCTCACCACGTTTTACTTCCGATCCCTTTACAGGAACTACAGTTGAATCCTAACCTGCTGGAATCTGATCCGACCAACAATGGTTATAGATAAAATGAAATTGAAGAACTAAACAGATGCTAACTATACTATACTAGATAATTTTTAGCGCTAGTTTAAAATTTATTTAAACGTGCGCTTATTATCTAATGCTAAAAAATGGTTCTATATGGTTTAAATTTGAGTAAAATCGAATTGCCGTGTAGGATCATTTTTTTTATTTTAACGTTCCTTCCTTATCTATTCCCTCTTACCTAAACTCAAATGATGTTTGCTGGGATACCAGCGTATTGACGTACTTCTATATTTTCATCTGACTACCATATTACAGCTCCAAGCAAAGCTAAAGAGACTCCTTCTACATTCCTGTATAATGATCTGCATGATTCATTACTCCATTTAGATAATCTTGTGAAATCGAGATTGGACTAATTGTTATTGTCAGAACAAACATTGCTGCGTCGTATGCTTTTTGAATATTTGATGGTAGTCCCTTAGAAGATTTTGCACCTCTGGGGAAAATTATTTCATAGGTAACCTTATCTACTTCACCACCTATCAAATCATTCCAGTAATACCTCCTTATAACTATCTCTAAGCAAGCCGGACAATTACAAAATTCATAAGTATATCCAGACTCTAAAGGTTGCCCCCCCCCTTCAAAAGTATCTTCTCTTAAATCGGAATAAATACTAGAATAGAGTGGTGTTCTTTCTTTCTGATTTGGTGAGTGGAGCTTTCTTTACCGCGGGCGAGGGAAGCCAACAATTAACAGCAAACTGGCTAACTAACAATAAAAATACACAGATCCTCCAATTTGTCACGTACTCAAATAAATTTAATCAATAAGAATTCACCGACACGCTGCCTCGGATGAACACGCCTGCTGCAGGAAATCCAGCAAAGGCAGGTTTAGCGGGACACTGATTAACTCATCTACCGGTTAACTGTATCGCATCTGAGGTTAGTAAACAATAAATTTTTCAATTTGAGCACTATTGTTTTCTATTAAGAAGTAGACTCCTTTTTCTAAATCCATTTTTATTGTCTTTTCCGTACCACTTTTTAGAAGTATACCTTTTGAATTAAATATTTGGTAGCTCCCTTCCTGGCTTTCAATAGTAAAATCTTCATTTTGTCTAACCGGGTTGGGATATAAAACTAAGGATTCCGCGTTAGATTTAACACTTATAATTTTAGAAAAACTAAATTGACCATCAAAATCTACCTGTTTTATTTTATAGTAGCTGGTTTGATTAGTAATCTGTTGATCTAAAAACTGATAGTAATTTTGTCCCGTTTCATTTCTAACACGTCCAATACTTTGAAATTCATTAAGATCATTACCTTTTAATATTTCAAAATAACTATTGTTTATTTCGTTGGCAATTTCCCAGTTTAATTGAGTACCGGTCTTTATGGCCTGACCTTTAAAACTAATAAAGTCAAGCGGTAGTGCTGTGTTTATGGATACAGCTTTCCATACGCTTCTGTTATCAGTTGCCGGAACTGCGGAATGTGTTACTGTTCCATCTGGATTTTCATACAAAAATCTGCCAGCGGTTCTGGATTCAAATCTGTAGGTATCAGTAGTTGCGTCATAATGTACCGTCCACGTTTTATCGGTATCGGTTGCTGGCGGCGCTTTTGTCGTGCTTACAACAACAAAAGCCCCTCCCGGCCCACCAGCACCTGGTGCACGGAGTATGCCAGTACCACCAGTTTGACTTTCACTATCTATATTGTGATATGCTCCACTTTCTACAAGTGTCCAATGTGTATTTGGAGCCTCTCCGGCACCGGACATGGTGACCGGCTGACCACCTCCTCCGGCAGCGGTTAAGAATTGTCCGGTCGCACAATTTTGTAATCTAACAATATCACTGCCTGAATTGTCAACTACTTCTACTTTTTCGTAAGTCGTATTTGCCCATCTCATTTGAGCTCTGCCTCCTTTTACACGATAGGCCCCATATCTGATACCGGATTCCAGCCCTCTTTCCGGCTCGGGAATATTCCAGTTAAAGGCTTCGCCACCAATTACTATATCCGCATAATGTACTTTTAAATTTGGATTGTCAGGATCTGCTCTAAAACCTACCTCTAATTCAATATCTACTATTTCATCTTTCAGAACATTTTTAAGAAAAACAATGGTTCTTCCATCAGTCCCTGATCCTCCTCGATAAGTGATTTGTTCTCTGACAATATCAAAAGATACTTGTACCTGATTGCCATTACCGTCATCACCATACACTGGCATAGCTAAATACAAACAGATCGCAGGATCTGCCGGACCACCACCACCGGTGTGCTTTCCTTTAGCTTGCATAAGATAGGTACCATCGTCGTTGGTTCCTGCCGTGTCACCGGCTTCAAGAATTCTTAAAGTACCTGTAAATCTTGCATAACTTCCTACGCCTGTCTCAACGGACCGGGGCAATGAACGCTCAATTCTGGGTTGTAAGGTATTGGGTGCATCCCAATGATTAGATCCGTCAGTAATATTATAAACACCCCAGGTTTGGCCATAAACAAAACTTTCACTGTAATCTGCATAACAAGTTCTGTCATCCGCAGTTCCCACATTAACCGCGTTTGGAATATCAACAACCCGGGTATTGTCGTTTTGAAATTCACCGGAAGCCGGACAACTTAAATCCGGGTTCGTATCTTCATCGGGTGCGACCGGTACAAAAGGAATGAGTTTCCAATTACTTCTATCATCCGTATCCGGGGCGGCAATATGGGTTACCGTTCCATTGTCTTCATGATACATAAATCTTCCTGCCGTCCTTGACTCAAATCTGTAGGAGTCTTCTGTTGCGTTATGATATATGGTCCACGTTTTATCGGTATCCGTTGCTGGCGGCGCTTTCGTCGTACTTACAACAACAAAAGGGCCTCCCGGCCCACCAGTACCTGGTGCACGCAGTATGCCAGTACCACCAGTTACACTTTCACTATCTATATTATAAAATGCTCCACTTTCTACAAACGTCCAGTGTGTATTTTGAGCATCTCCGGCAGCGGACATGGTGACAGGCTGACTACTTCCTCCCCCAGTTGTTAAGTATTGTCCGGTAGCAACATTTTGCAACCTGAAAACACCAGTAGAAGGTGGTGCGTCTTGCGCTGTTAAAAAAGGTGAAAAGAGCGTAAAACAAAAAACTAATAAATAAATAATTGTAATGTTTTTCATGTTTTTAGAATATGTTTGGGTGTACTTTATTTAACATTCCTGAGCATCTTGTACTATTTCTAATTGATATTAGTAAACAATAAATTTTTCAACGCTAGAACTATTCTGTTGCTTTAAAAAATAGACTCCTTTTTCTAAATCCATTTTTATTGTTTTTTCTGTGCCGCTTTTGATAAGCATTCCTTGCAGATTAAATATTTGATACGCCTGCTGACTTTCGCTTTCAATCGTTAAATCCTCATTTTGTCGAACAGGATTTGGATATAACCTGATGGATTTAACATTAGATTCAGCAATTTCAAGGGATGATACTACGTCGGTTGGGATACCTTCCCATACGCTTCTATTATCAGTTGCCGGAACTTCAATATGGGTTACCGTTCCATCTGCATTCTGATACAAAAATCTGCCAGCGGTTCTGGATTCAAATCTGTAGGTATCAGTAGTTGCGTCATAATGTACCGTCCACGTTTTATCGGTATCGCCTGCTGGCGGCGCTTTTGTCGTGCTGAGCACTACGTAAGCCCCTCCAGGCCCACCAGCACCCGGTGCACGTAGTATTCCAGTACCACCTGTTTGACTATAACTGTCTATGTTTATGTAATTTCCACTGTCTACTAGCCTCCAGTGTGTATTTATAGCTTCTCTTGAATTTGACATGGTGACAGGTTGCGCACTCCCTCCCGCAGCGGTTAAGAATTGTCCTGTTTCTACATTTCTTAAAGCGATACAATCAGTACATGGTGCCGGGTCTGAATTGTCAACCACTTCATTTTTTTGGTAAGTCGTATTTGCCCATCTCATTTGAGCTCTGCCTCCTTTCACACGATAGGCCCCATATCTGATACCGGACTCCAGCCCTCTTTCCGGCTCGGGAATATTCCAGTTAAAGGCTTCACCGCCTATTACGGCATCAGAATAATGTATTTTTAAATTGGGATTGTCAGGATCTGCTCTAAAACCTACCTCTAATTCAATATCTACTAATTCATCTTTTCCTACATTTTTAAGAAAAACAATAGATCTTCCAGCAGCCCCTGATCCACCTCGGAAATTGATTTGTTCTCTGACAATATCGAAGGATACTTGCGCTATGTTGCCATTACCGTCATCACCATATACCGGCATGGCTAGATACAAACAGATCGCAGGATCTGCTGGGCCACCACCACCGGTGTGCTTTCCTTTCGTTTGCATAAGATAGGATCCATCATTGCTGGTTCCTGTTGCGTCACCGACTTCCAGAATTCTTAAAGTACCTGTAAATCTTGCATAACTTCCTACACCTGTTTCAACGGACCGGGGCATGGAACGCTCAATTCTGGGTTGTAATGTATTTGGTGCATCCCAATGATTAGAAAGATGTGTGATGTTGTAAACACCCCAGGTTTGGCCATAAGCAGAACTTTCACTATAATCTGAATAACAACTTCTGTCATCTACAGTCCCCACATTAACCGAGTTTGGAATATCGACAACCCGGGTATCGTCGTTTTGAAATTCACCGGAAGCGGGACAACTTAAATCCGGGTTCGTATCTTGATCGGGTGCGACTTGGGCTATTAAACAAAGAGAAGTGAAGGTAAAACAGCAAACCAATAAACAGTTAAGGGCAACAGATTTCATATTTTTCATATTTGTACTTTTTTTTAAAAATACTATACTTAGCTATTGTAAGTATCCTGTGCTGTACTGTTTTTAAAAAAAAGCTATGCCGAAAAATATATGCCTGAAATTAGTTGCCAGAATGATCTTTTTAGCTGATATTTAACCTGAACACTTGCCTAAACTTCTATCAATTGGCTGCAATTAGCAAATTTTATTCTGAATTTTGTTAAAAAGATTCACCAATATTAGGATATCGCCTGTTTTTTTGCCCTATTCAAAATAAAATTTTTATCAACTTCGCACAATCATGAAAATCTAGACAAGCGCTATGAGCATGCTCCGTCATTAAAATATTCATGGAATAGCCTTTCATTGCAGGGGAAAATAACCTGTAGCTGAGGTCTTCTGCTTGACAAAATACTCAAAAAATAATCAGCATAGTACAGGACAGTTTTTTTGTATAAAAAAATTATATTTACAATATATAAAAAATCTTAAAACATTATTTAATTTTGAATAAATTCGGATTGAGGAAATAAAGTATAATAGACTTTGATTCTCATAAGTAATTGATTCGTAAAAAATCTCACCACTTTTTCAAATTAATTCGCATTAGTTATATTTTAAAAGACTAACCCATGAAAAAAAATTACAACCTTAGAAAGGGAATTTTTCTCTTATTGAGTTTGATGGCTTTTAGCTATGCTGCTCAGGCGCAGACTAGTCGTTGGACAGGAAACGGGATGGACAATTTGTGGTCAAATCCAGCTAATTGGATGAGTACTGCTACACCACCAGCGGCAAATCCTGTACCTGATAATAACGACACTGCTTTATTTGATGGTAGTGCTGATGTGACCGTTGTCCTTAATGCTAATACTACTGTCAAAATACTAGACATTCGTGCTAATGTAACTATAGATATCGGTAGTCATACTTTGAACGTAGTGGCTAATAGTAATCCTGTTCGGCCTACTGCACATTGTCTTGAGATAATAGGCTCGGGGATAGTTAATATTACACCTGCTTCAGATCGTGATGCTGTTCAGTTTAGAGGAGATGGCGGTAAGTTTACTGTGGGCGCTGGAGTAACTGTTAATCTTACCGGAGATGAAGGTTTCACTTCACAGAGTAGTGCAGCCAATGGTCAGATTTTTAACTCTGGAGTTATAAATTTAGACATGGTTACAGGTAATGCTATTGAATTAAATTCTTCTGACCCATTAACGCTTGTCAATGAAAAATGTGCGGTTATAAATTTAGGGGAAAATAGAATTTTTACTCATCTTACTGCTACTGGTTCTAACATAACAAACAATGGTTTAATTACTTATACTGGTACTAGTGCTAGCGGAGGAATTCTTTTGAGAGTTGGTAGTACAGCAACAAACAACGGCTTTTATGATTATTCAAATAGTGCCAACTTTGCTACAGGAAATCAAGGTATTGGAACGCTAACGGATAACGGTATAGAATTAAATCCCCCAGTTTCAATTGACGCAGGTACTACTTGTGGGATAGACTTGACTTCGGCAACCTCAGGCATGGTCGCATACGACTGGGCTTTTGGAGGAACAACTTTTGGTACCAATGACGGAGGTGGCCTTCTGGATTTAACCAATGGTGGATTCCCTAATGAAGCTGGTCCGCACACGATTACAGTTGATTGTTTTCCTGGAGCAAATGTCTCAATCGATGTAACGAATGTTTGTGAAGCATCTGTTATAGAAGTTGAATTACCAATATCAAGCTGCGATATTGTTAGATTAAGAAACGTAGAAACAGGAGAATACTTAACCGCTGCAGGTGGAAGTGCTCAACCGGTGACGATGTCAGATTTAGGAGAACCGGGAGACCTGGATTGTATGCCAGACTCAGAGGCATCGCAAAACACTCATTGGTCGCTGGTAGAAAGTGGCGATTTTATAAATATAGATAGCAGAAGTGAAACGGGTGGTACTGGCATATTGCGTGCACCAGGTGGTGGTGGTCCGGGAGGCCCTTTTGTAGTGGTAAGTACTACTAGCGCTCCGCCATCAACCGATAACGATAAAATATGGACAGTACTTTATGACGCAAACACAGATACCTACAGATTTGCATCCACAACCCCTGGCAGATTCTTGTATCATAATCCAGATGGAACGGTAACCCATAGTCCAGCTCCCAGCACGGATAATAGAAGCGTATGGGAAGCCATCCCACTAGAGGCTTGTATCTCAATTATTGATGACCCTTGTGCTTGTTCTGATGAAATGAATTATTTACTGAATGGTGAATACTACTTTCACGAAGTAGTAGAGATTACTTCGACGACTTGCAGTCAGTGGGACATGGTCAGTATCACTAGCGGACAAGCCTATGATGCCAATGGCAACATATTACCATTACCATTGACGGGGACAGAAACCCCCGCAGGAAGTGGGATATTTTTATTTGAATTCTGGCATATTAGCGGAGATGGTTTTTCTGCCAACTTTACAGAAGTAAACACTTCAGAAATGTTAAGCATTGGGAATGTTTGTGAGGTCCCACCCCTGGATGTTGTATGCCCGGCCTCGAACGACCTCGGAACTTTTAATTGTAATACCATGGCAGATATTCCGGACTGTCCAGCCGACGAAGCGAGTGCCGAAGCAGCTCCTTACGGGTTAACCATAGAGTCTTGTGGAGATATAGTCGTCCTCTGCACTGATGACGCAATGATTGATAATTGTGTAGTTGGAAATCAAACCATCACTAGGACCATTACTATTTTAGAAGACCTTAATGGAAACGGTACAACAGATGCAGGCGAATCAACGGTTGATTGTGAATTTACGCTGACGATTGAACCAGATATGGTGGATCCCACCATTGATACCGAAGCGATGGACATGACGGTAGAATGTGACGGAGCCGGAAATACCGCCGCGCTCGATGCCTGGCTGGCGAGTAATGGCGGAGCTGCTGCTAGTGATGTTTGTGGAGGTGTAATTTTTACAAATAACTTCACCGCTTTATCGGATGATTGCGGTGCTACCGGATCAGCAATGGTTACTTTTACGGCCACCGATGATTGTGGAAATACGGCTGCCACCACTGCCAGCTTTATCATTGAAGATACTACTGATCCGGTGATTACTTGTCCGGCAGATCAATTCTTGACTTGTAGTGACGACCCACTTCCGTTAGCGTTAACGATTGCAGATTTTATTACAATCGGTGGAACGATCTCCGATGATTGCAGCGAATTATCTGAGCTTACCATTGGTTTTACAAATAGTCCGATTGGTAAAGAGATGTTAAACTTCTGCGCTGATGATCCCGCAGATCGTACACTGACTAGAACATATACCATCACAGATGCTTGTGGCAATGCGAGTACTTGTGAGCAGAATTTTATTTACGATCAAATCACTACGGGGCCAGTAATTACTGCTGTACCATCGGATCAAACGATTGATTGTGCGGTCAACGCAATTCCGCAACCTCATCTATTTGCCTTTACGACAGAATGTGCGGTCGAAGCAACGGTCACCGTCAGCGAATCGAGTAGTGGCACTCCCGGATGTAATGGTTCCACGATAGCTTACACATACACGATAACAGACGCTTGTGGTCGATCTGCGGAAGCAGTTCAAACCTATACCTTAGCCAACGATGGACCTGACTTTGTCTGCCCTGCTGAAATTTGTGTTATTGAATGTCCAGCAGATACGGATGAAATTCAAGCACAATTTGATAGCTATGCAGATTTAGCAGTGGTAAATACCAGTTGCGCTGAAACCAGTGTTAGCATTACAAATAATTTCAATTCCAATGGTTTTATTACACAAAATTGTGCAAACCCAACTGTAGCGGTTGATGGAGCAGTGGCGTATCAAGTTGTATCTTTTACAGCGACGGATGCTTGCGGGCGAAGCGCTGTTTGTACTGCCTTAGTGGTCATAAAAGATATGGATGGTCCAGTAATAAATGGAACGGTTTCTTTTGGATTGGCCGATTGTAACGACGCAGATTTAGAAGAAGGGTACACGGATTGGGCGACTAGTCAATTGAATAGTTTGTCTGCTACTGATGAATGCTCCAATGGAGCGGTTACTTTATCTTATAGTCCTTTGGTCCCGAATATGGATTGCACCAGTGGACTTGCCTCTACGGAAGTAAGTTTTATCGCTACGGATAATTGTGGTAACAGTACAATTCAAACCACGGTTTATCAAATTATTGATAATGGCACAAGTGAGCCGTTGACTGCAACGGTATCAGGAAACCTATATACCGAAGACAACGAAATGATTGCTTTGGCAAATGTAGCAGTGGATGGTTTTATGAATAATCAAATGACAACCAACGATGATGGTTACTATAATTTTGATTTAGCGATGGCGCAAAATTATTCCATCGAACCAACGAGAAATGATGATCCGCTAAATGGTATCACGACTTATGATTTGATATTACTTGGACAACACTTACTGGAATTGAATCTCCTGGATTCTCCCTACAAGCTGATCGCTGCCGATGTCAACGAATCGGGAAGTATCACGGCTTCGGATATGATCCAACTCCGCCGGTTGATTTTAAATATTGATGATGAACTTAGTGCTGGACGGTCGTGGACCTTTGTAGATGCAGCTTATGTATTCCCAAATTTACAGAATCCATTTGCTACGACTTATCCAACTGCCCATAACATCAACAATTTGACGGATGCTGAAATTGCCAATTTTATTGGTGTTAAATTGGGTGATTTGAATGCGAGTGCGAATCCGACTTTACTGCAAGCAGGAGATACTCGATCTGCCGATGGTGAATTGAAATTCAAGTTGAAAGATCAAATGCTCAAAGCGGGTCAAAGTTATGAACTCACTTTCAAAGCAACTGATTTTAAAGATGTTTCAGGATTCCAGTTTACATTAGACTTTGATGCTGACCTTCTGGAGTTAATCGACTACCAGCATAGTGAATTAACAAAAATGACGGCTAATAACTTTGGCTTTGCCAAATCAGATGAGGGGAAAATCACGGTCAGTTGGAACGAAATGCAAGCTATAAGTATGGTCGATGATGCAACTTTATTTAGTCTCAAGTTTACCGCTATAGAGCAAGTTAAATTGAGTGAGGTCTTAGCAATCAACTCTTCTATTACGGCAAATGAAGTTTACCAGGCAGGCCTGCGAAAAGAGGCAGTACTGGATTTTGGAAAAACGAATGCCGGTGAAAAAGAATTTGTCTTACTTCAGAATCAACCGAATCCATTCCGTCAACAGACGATGATTGGCTTCCAGTTGGCTGAGGCTGCTGAGGCTACTTTAACGATCTTTGATGTAGCAGGACGAATTGTTTGGTCACAATCGAAATCTTACGAATCGGGTATGCACCAGGTGATGATGAACAAAAGCGATTTTGGAGCACCAGGTGTATATTATTACCAGTTGTCAACCGGTAAGCACCTAGCTAGTCGAAAGATGATATTATTACGTTAAGTAATTTATTTAACATTTCTTAGAGCTTGTCTAAATTCCCCCAATTTCGGACAATCATGAAAATTTGGACAAGCTCTTACTAAAATAGTCCTCTTCAAGTTTTGGAGAAGACTATTTTGGTTTTTGAAAGCCTCTGTAAAAGAAACCTGCCTCTAAAGTATTCCAAAATTTAGAGGACTTTAATCAATAAGAATTCTCCGAGGTGCTGCCTCGGATGAACACGTTAGCGGGAATGATTAACTCATTTACCGATTAATTGTCTTTAACTTTGAGCGATACCCCGACGATTTGCCTCCGGAAGCTTCATTTTGAACAGCTTCTTTAAATAACAGCATAGTACAGGATACTTGTAGTAGCTAATTATAATATAATTACATAGAATTTTAAACATTCCTAAAGCCTTCCTAAAATAATAGGTAGCGATGAAATGGTCTAAAAAAGCGGTAAAATATTAGGAAACATGAAAAAGTTTTATAACCTAAGAAGAGGAATTTTTCTATTATTGAGTTTGATGGCTTTTAGTTATTCTGCTTATGCTGCGGACATAACCTGGAGCGGAGGAGGAGCTACAACTAATTGGTCAGATGTGGATAATTGGAATGGAAGCGCTGTACCAGGCCCCGGTGACAACGCTGTATTTAGAGATTTTGATGCAGTCGTTACCTTTATTACCTCTCCTACCGTTGACATAGTGGACATTCGTGATGGTAGAACCGTCACCTTTAATATTGGTGGTAACACTTTAAATGTAACATCATCTAAAGCTAACCTTGTAAAAGTGGCTAGAAATAGCACGCTTGAAATAGCCTCGGGAATCCTCAACGTTACAGCTAATATTACCAGAGATGCTATTCAGTTTAGAACTACAGCTGGTACAACGGGCGTAGGCGGTACCTTTATCGTGGGGGCTGGAGCAACCGTTAATGTTACGGGAAGGAAAGGATTTACTTCAATTAATTCTAATAGCCTTAGTACAACCGCAACCACTGGTGTGATTAACAACGCTGGTGTGATTAATATATCAAATGTGGCAAATAATGATGGTATCTCACTAAATAGCCCCGCACAATTAACGCTTCTCAATGATGTTTGTGCCGTTATAAATTTGGGAATGAGTAAAATTAAAGGTTTTACAGCCGCTGCTCCTTTTTCTAGCATCACAAACAATGGTTTGATTACTTATACTGGTGCTGATGTTGGTGGAGGAATTACTGTAAATAATAGTAATGAAGCGACTAATAATGGCTTTTATGATTATGCCAATGGTGCTAACTTTGCTACTGGAAATAATGGTAGTCTTGGAATTGTGACTGATAACGGTGTAGCATTAAATCCCGCAGTCGTAATCGACATAAATAGTGGTTGCATAATAGACCTGACTTCTGCCACTGCGGGTATGGTTGCCTACAACTGGGCTTTTGAAGGAACAACTTTTGCGGCCAATGATGGAGGTGGTCTTCTGGATATATCAGGCGCAGGATTTCCTAACACGCCTGGCCCGCATACAATTACAGTTGCTGGTTGTCCGGAATACAGTATTTCAATTGATGTGCAACAACCAAGCTGTGATGACGGAGATTGTTCGACACTGAATGTCTTCGATTTTTCTGACTGTAGTTGTTCTAATCCACCAGATCCTTCGGTGGATACAAGCTGTGATGACGGAGATTGTTCGACACTGAATGTCTTCGATTCTTCTGATTGTAGTTGTTCTAATCCACCAGATCCTTCGGTGGATACAAGCTGTGATGACGGAGATTGTTCGACGCTAAATGTGTACGATTCTTCTGATTGTAGCTGTTCTAATCCACCAGATCCTTCGGTAGACACAAGCTGTGATGACGGGGATTGTTCGACGCTGAATGTTTTCGATTCTTCTGATTGTAGCTGTTCTAATCCACCAGATCCTTCAGTGGATACAAGCTGTGATGATGGAGATTGTTCGACGCTGAACGTTTTCGATTCTTCTGATTGTAGTTGTTCTAATCCACCAGATCCTTCGGTGGATACAAGCTGTGATGACGGGGATTGTTCGACGCTGAACGTTTTCGATTCTTCTGATTGTAGTTGTTCTAATCCACCAGATCCTTCGGTGGACACAACCTGTGATGACGGAGATTGTTCGACGATAGACATTTTTGATCCTTCTGATTGTAGCTGTTCTAACACCCCGGATCCTGCGGTGGACACAACCTGTGATGATGGAGATTGTTCGACGATAGACATTTTTGATCCTTCTGATTGTAGCTGTTCTAACACCCCGGATCCTGCGGTGGATACAACCTGTGATGACGGGGATTGTTCGACGATAGACATTTTTGATCCTTCTGATTGTAGCTGTTCT
>CAKZUV010000190.1 GCA_937921555.1 uncultured Saprospiraceae bacterium | reverse complement strand
AAATAATTTGTATGCTCCCAAATGATCTTTTTGTCCATCTTTTCGGCTTTTTTATCGCCCATAGCTAGGCTATGCACTCTAAAAAGAGCCTCAATCTGATCAAAAATATCTATTTGGTATCTCTACAAAACATTATGGAATTAAGTCTATTTTTCGTATAAAAATTTATACTTTGAAATACTTAAAAGAATCTTGGATTAATGATATCTTCCGGCATTCCACCAAAATTATATCGTACGATCGCCTCGATACTTCCATTATTGGCTTGTTTCAGTCCACTCATGGTAATATCATAAGAAAACCCAAGCATCAGATCCCGTGTCAAATAAGCAGACGCCAGTAAATCAATGGATTCTCCCGCACTGTCATCATCTCCTCCCAGCCGGTAAGAAGCTCCAACGGTAAATCGCTCGTCGAAAATTAAATTTAAATTTAAATCAGCATCCAAGGGTGCATTCGAAACAAATTTGAATAAAACCTGGGGTTGTAACTGAATTTTTTCACTCATTTTCAGCAAGACACCCGTCATGGCGTAAATGTGCTGAGATTCTTTTCCCGCTTTTGGGTTGAGGCTGCTAAAATCAATATTATTGCTTAGCAATCTCGGAGCCGACAGACCGGCGTAAAATTTTTCCGCAGAATAAAATAATCCAGCGCCAAAATTAGGAACATATTTACTAGCTTCATCGACAGGTATTCCACCATCGGTCCCGATATCCTGGGTTGCCACTAACCGTGAATCCGCGTAGTTATTCCGAAAATAACGGATCGAGGCCTGAATACCGATACCTAACGTTCCGGCGCCCATCTTGATACGGTAAGCATAAGATCCATCGACAGTGACGGTATTGGTAATTCCAATTTTATTGGTGTGTAAATTAAGTCCGACACCAACCCGCTTGTTCTTTAGCGGCGTATCAAAACTCACCGTGACAGATTTCGGCGCACCGTCCAGACCAATCCACTGATTACGATAAATACCGGTCAGAGAAGCGGCGTCAAAACTCCCCGCGTAGCCAGGATTAAAACTTAGTTTATTATACATAAACTGTGTGTATTGTCGCTCCTGCTGACCATAGCCGAGCACTGCAACAAACACAAACGATAGAACAAATAATATTTTTTTCATTATAATACATTTAATTTTTAAAATGCTTTTGGCTATTTACTACTAGCGGTTTGCTTTTCTTTTACCCGTTTTTAACCCAGTAAAGGGAGCAAGCAGCCAGCGGCAAATACCAGTGAATTTTATCTTTCAATTACCAAAAATCCGGCGGAAGGTTTTTCACCTTTGTTAAAGTCTACCAACCAGAAGTAAGTTCCTACCGGTAAATTTTCACCATTATAAGTTCCACTCCAGTCGTTCTGGTAGTTTTTAGAACGGTAAACTTCATCTCCCCACTGATTGTAAATTATTACCTGATTGTCCGGATAGTCTTCCGTTGCCAGACAAGGTATAATAAAGTCATCATTTGTATTATCACCGTTAGGCGTAATAATCGTCGGTACATCACAAGGGGCATTCGCTCCCACGATTACGGTAACAATCGCTTCCGAACATTCATCCGGACAGTCTTCATTACAAATCATATAAACAAACTCGTCTGTTCCGGCAAAAGCCGGATCGGGCGTATATTCGATGGTTCCTTCGTCCGTAATCGTGACGGTTCCATCGGCAGGGTTTTCTTCAATTGTCAAAATTATATCATCCGGTGTAATATCATTACCGGTTACACGGATCGAAACGGACTGACCGAATTCGGTGATGGCCTGATCGGCTTCTGCCTCCGGCGCGATGCCATAAGTAATGACTACATCGTCCGAACTGACTCCACAGATACCCGCATCCACCGTCCAGGTGAACGTATAGGCACCCGGTGTTACGCCGTTGACAATCGTCGAAGCATTCGTCGGAGAAACGATAGTTACATCCGGATCATCCGTGGTCCACATTCCCGTGTTTCCACTAATGGGAGCTGCTTCCAGTAGAATTGTTCCATCTCCGCAACTCTGATCGTCGTTACCAGCAAAAGCTGTTTCTGCACCCGGCAGAATTTCCACGACCACCAGGTCATTCGAAAATGCTCCACAACCGGCGTTACTCAGCGTCCAGGTAAAGCTATAAGTCATCCCATTTTCTAATCCAAGAACAGCCGTATTAGGATTCGCAGGGTCAGCAAATGTTACTCCCTGAGCAGCTTGTTCGGGTGATTGCGTCCAGATTCCCTGATTTCCGGAACTGGCAGTTATGGCATTCAAAACAATATCAGGATCACAGGATTCGATATTGTCACCCGCCTCGGCTACCGCATCCGCAACGTCTACTGTCACTTGTACCGCATCCGAAGAATAATCTCCACAGACGCCATTGGACAAGGTCCAGACAAATGTATAAGACTGATCTTCTGCCAGACCATTAATGATGGTATTGGGCATATCCGGATTGGCAATAGTTACAGCGGCACCACCGGTCTGAGTCCAGACACCCGTACCGATTGTGGGCATCACTGCGTCCAGATTAACGGAAGATCCCCCACATATCGCGATATCTGTTCCGGCAAAAGCACTGTTTTCAGGAATAGTATTAAAGACAAAACTTACCGGAGCAGAATTTAAAGAGCTACAACCACTCGCCGTAGCGACTGCGTAAAACTCGTAAGTTCCATCGGTAAATCCAGTAAAATCGCGCATGGTAAAGGTAAGTGCATTAGTTGGTCCGAATACCTGCTGGTTGGTTCCTGCCTCAAACCAGGTGTAGGTCGCTCCCGCTGTGGCCGAAGAAGGTACAATGGAGAATACCGCTTCCGCATTTTCTTCACTGATACATACTGGTCCAGACCCAAAAATACTGGGTGGCTCGGGAGATTCATTGATAATAATACTAAACGGATCGGATACTTCGGATGCACAATCTCCAATGATAATTCTTACGGTATAAGATCCTTCGTTGAGATCAGATGCGTTAAAAATCACAGGATTGTGGACATTTCCGGGATTGAAACCTCCTGGTCCCGTCCATTCGTAAGTAGCCCCCGGGATTAATTCGGTGGACAACTGTAAAGAAGTTCCGGCACAAGCAGCACCAGCTCCGACAATCGCCGGTGTAGCTGGTTGTTCAATCACGTTAACCTGACTGATACCAGAGGCATTAGAAGTACATCCATCCATTGTTATTGTTAAATTATACGCTCCACTATTGACGGCAGACGCCGGGAATATGGTGAGCGAAGGAACCGTTGTCGTAACCAGTCCGTTCGGCGTTTGCCAGTTATATTCTACCATCGTTCCGGTGATTCCGTCGGTCGTCAGGGTCAAAGCTTCTCCTTCACAAATGGTCAGATTTCCGAAAACTGCCGGAGTAGCTGGTGCATCCTGTACATCTATTACCGTAGTCATCGCATCGGATACACAACCATCACTGCTGGTAACGATTAACGTGTAGGAACCGTTGTTCGTAGCCGTAGCGTTTGGAATTATTGCCGTGGCACTGGCAGAAGCAAAACCATTCGGCCCGTTCCATTGGTACGTATAAGTGCCTCCGGCGGGGGAAATCGAAGCCGTTAACAAAATATCATCTGCTCCGGTGACACATTCCATTCCATTATTATTCAGATTAACAATTTCAGGAATTTCACTGATTGAAACTTCTGTCGTCGTCGTACTCCGACAACCACTGGGCGAGGTCACAATCACCGTATAACTTCCCGCAGTGGGACTAATTATTGGATTTTGATTATTTGAAATAAATTCATTATCCGGTCCACGCCATTCGTAAGTAGCGTTATTAATATCCGTAACAGAAAGCTGAATATCTTCCCCTTCACAACTTGGTCCGTTGTTGGACGCAATCGCTACGGGTAAACTTTCTACAAAAACAGAGACAGGAACCGATACTTCGCTATCACAACCACTATAGCTTACCATCACCGTGTAATTACCTCCGTCTGTCGTCATCAGATTATCCAGTTCCAGCATATTATCGGTCGTTGTTACGGTCGTCATATCCGGCAGGGTCCAGGTGTACAAACTACCATCGGTAATATTGGTAGTAAAAGTAACCGTTCCTCCCGCGCACACCGTCGCGTTATCAAGTGATAACACCGGAGTACCCGGAGTAGGGTTAACCGTGAGACTGGTCGTTGCCGGATCAGAACTACAACCATTGGCGGTAATCACTAACGTATAATCTCCGGACATACCAGTTTCGCCGGTAAAGTCTGACGGATTTTGTTCGGTAGAAGAATAACCATTGGGTCCGGTCCACTGATAAGTATATCCACTTCCGGTGGTTGGCGAGCCGAGGCTCACCATCTCTCCGGCACAAATTTCCACAGCCGCATCATTTACAACAGCAGGAGGAATCGGATTGGCAGTCACTAACACATGCGTGGAAGCATCGGATGTACAGCCATCTACTCTCACTATCACAAAAAATGTGTTCGTCACTTGTGGTGGATTCAGGGTATAATTCGGATCATTTGTACTGGTTATAAAAGTTCCACCCGGCCAAATACCAGCATACCAGTCGTAGGCGACATTCAAGCCTGATACCGATTGGGTGGTTAATACAATATTTTCGTTTTCGCAAACTTCAGCGGCATTGGCCATGATGACTGGCGTATCCGGTGCGTCGTTTACCTCGACCGCTATCGTTCCTACGGACGTACATCCAGTAGTTCCTGTGACGGTTACGGAATAAATACCAGAATCTGCAGACGTAGCTCCGGGGATTACCGGATTAGCATCCGTAGAGCTAAACATATTGGGTCCGGACCACTGGTAAGTATAACTCGCACCACCAGCCGGGTCGAAAGGAGGATTGGCGAATAATGACAGGTCGTCATCTCCACAAAATTCCACACTGAAACTGGGCCGGGAAGCATCAATATCAACAGCGACATTGGCAATACAGGAATCTTCGTTCCCCATTGCGTCTTTTACCGTCAGGGTTACCTGGAAAGTTTGTCCCACCTGATCGCAGGTAAAAATATTTGGGAATACCGTATATTCTACGATGGCACAATTGTCAAAACTACCGTTATCAACTTCAGAAGGTTGTAATTCATAATCTGACAATCCCGTAGGACTCACCAGAATAGTAATAGCTTCACAAATTGCTACGGGCGGTACATTGTCTTCTATTGTTACGGTAAAAGAACAGGAATCTGTATTTCCTGCGATATCATTTACCACATAAAATACTTCAGTTACTCCAGCCTCGAAATTGATCGTTGGTGCAATAGCTGGCTGTTGCATCGTCGTAGGAGGAATAGTAGTCGCTCCGGTCGTAAAGTAATAAGGAGTTGCTTTTTCTACATCGAGCTGAACTGATAACATACTGCTGCCGTCCGTCTGACCATTTGGTGTTCCATTGGAAAATGGCGTACAAACCGGATTGATTCCGTCGCCGGTCATTCCCGGTGCGGGGGCAACAAAAGTACGGTTGGCTACCAGTGTCAGTTCGAGGGCACCGTCGCCCGTATAGCTGTTGTAAAGTGCAGTTGGAATTTCTATTTGCGCAGCAACGAGTGGCAGCACCGGTGGATTTACGTTGCAGTCACCCGCTACCAGAACAGACACATTCGGTTGTCCGACTTCGGTTGTTCCCAGTACAGTTCCATCCTCTCCGAGTACGGTAAAGTACGCTTCGGGGTTATCAGCTTCACCTTCTATTTTTACAGAAAGGTCAACAGAAGTTCCTACTGCGTTGGCCGCAAGGCCGGTAAAGATGACCACTTTATCGTCAGCGATATAATCCTGATAATCCGGATCATAAGAAAAGGTAATAAATCGTTCCGCCGGAATGGCTGGCTGAACTTGTGTTATCACCGGATAAGAACAATTGTCTTCCAGCATGGTAGGTAATGGCAGGGTAAGTTCTACGCCGCCTTCACAATCCTGATCTACGCCTAACACAATATCTATGTCATCCGGACAAGAAATCATCGGCGCTATCATATCATTTACACTGATTGGAAAACTACAACGCGTTTCGTTGCCCGCACAGTCCGTGGCATAATAATCAACAATATAATTTCCAACATCCAGCGTTTGCGTTATGGATGAAATTGGATTAACGGTAATTCTTGGACCATTATTTATACTGTAAGTAAATCGAATATCACCGGGACTGCAATTTTCAGAGATCTGTGGTTCCGGCAGGGTAACTGTAGCCTCACAATTTCCTGAAGTTACGGCAAAATTTAATGTTTCCGTTGGGCAATTATCGAAAATTGGTGGCTGATTATCCATCACACTAAAACGTGCATTGGTAACCGATCCATTTCCACAATTATCAAAAACAACAAAATCTACTGATTCTGACTGAGCAACTCCGTTGGTAGCCGAAGGACAACTTGCGGTGTTCAGACTTCCGACGTCCGTTCCGGGAAAAGTAGCCGGATCGTTTAAGTTGTAAGATCCGGGCACCCATGCGTTCCAGGTGAGTTCGTTTGGTCCTGCACAATTATCCGTGGCCATTGCATTTCCATTGTTATTAATCCAAGTCTGAAAGGCCATTTCCGCAGCAGCGGCACTAGTACAATCAATAGATTCGTTGGCTGCAGGTGTATTGATAGTTGGACCCTCTTCGTCTCTTACCGTAATATTCTGAATAAAAGGAGGACTCACATTTCCACAGATATCCACTGCAGTCCAGGTTCTCTGAATGGTAAAATTATTGGGACAATCACCGGGGATAGTCACGTCCACGCTGTTAAAGGTGGGCATTGGGTCACAATTATCCACCATCGCGCCGGGAACTCCCGTCGTAGCAGGATCGGTTCCCTGCTGACAGCTTACAGTAATACTATTCGGTCCCACAAATTGTGGTGCTTCGTTGTCCTGTACCGTAATTGTTTGATTGAAGGTATTTTGATTTCCACAATTATCGGTGGCGACCCAACTACGGGTCAGGGTATAATTGTATTCACAAGTTCCATTCGTCCGGGTTTCAGAAAAAACGATTAATGGATCATTATCACAATTATCAACAGGTGTTACAGCGGCAGCCGCAGGAACCGCATCACAGGATACGGTTTGATTAGCTGGCTGATTATTGAAAGCCGGAGGAGTCGTATCTGCTACGGTGATGGTCTGTACCGCAGAATTGGTATTTCCACAAGCATCCGTTGCCGTCCATGTCCGTGTCAGTGTATAGTCTCCGGGACAATCTCCGGGTTCGGTAGTTTCCGTAAAATTAACTGAAGGATTCGGATCACAGCTATCCGTTACTGCAGGAAAAGAAATACCAGGTACATTATTACATTCTACGCTGGTACTGCCCGGGACATTTGAAAACACCGGTCCCTGATTATCTTCTAAAGTAAATTCAGCAATTGTGTGCGCAGTATTTCCACAATCATCAATCACTTCCCATTCTACGGAAACCGTAAAATCACAAGTACCATTGACAATTTGAGGATATCTGGCCAGATCACCAAGCGTGATATTATTATCAGCGCCTCCGGTAGATGTCGTATATTCAAAACTGGTCCAGGTAGCGTTTCCACAATTATCGCTGGCCATTGCTCCACCAATATTATCAATCCAGTTATTTAACACTGCCTGGTCATTTCCACCACAATTTTCAGTTAAATCTGTCGGCCCTGGTACAATCGTCGGTGGCGCATTATCCATCAAAATATAAGTAGCCGTGGTGGCAGTTGAATTTCCACAAGCATCTGTTACCGTGAACTCAACGGTTCGTTCAAAGGTAGTTCCACAGCCGGGTATATCATTAATTACATTTGCCGTCCAGTCTCCGTCAGTTATCGGCGTACAATCATCCGAAGCATTGGCACCTCCACGAGTTGCCATCCAATCAGCATAAGAGACTGCAGCCAAATCGTCACAATCTACCGATTGACTAACCGCAGGATTATCTAGCGACGGAGCTTCATTATCCGTAACGCTGACAGTAGCAATACGAATTACTGTATTGCCACAACCATCCCGGGCAGTGAAGCTTACATTTACCATACCCGTATTACCACAACCAGGCATTAGTCCGTTGTAGTTATTTCCATAAACAATATTTCCACTACACTGATCGGAAGCTTGTGCACCTCCATTATTTGTCAACCACGTCTGAATGAGCGCGTCAACATCTGTATTCTGATCACAAACTATATTTAATGGTTCCGGATCAATATCCCAAACGGGAGGTGTGTTATCAACTACTGTAAAATTTATTATTACAAAATCAACATTTCCACAATCATCGGCAGCAATGTATTCTACGGAAGCTTCTCCCGTATCGCCACCACAACCATTGGTTAATTCTGTAAAATTATTTGACCAGGTAACATTTCCACAGTCATCTACCGCGGTGAGATTATCCGAATAATTTTGAATCATTGCAATTGGATCATTTATCCCATCACAAAACAAGGTAACGTCATTATTAGCAGGTGGTGTAATTACCGGTCCGGAAAGATCTCTGACGGTAAAGGATGCCTGGGTCGTAGCAGTGAGTCCACATACATCCGTAGCCGTAAACGTAACTGTTAATGTTTCACAACTATTATTGAAACTGGCGGGTGCGTCATCTGACAGACTCGCGAGTCCGCAGCCACTGTCTTCTGCGGCGAAAGCGGCCCGCTGATCAGCCAGCCAGGCGTCATAATCTGCTATGGCACATCCCTGAGTTGCATCACTGGGAAAACCAGTAATCACCGGAGGGTCATTATCAGAATTTATTGTAATTGTTTGATTATATTGGGAAGTATTTCCACTGCCATCGGTGGCGGTCCAGGTACGAACAACGGCACCTCCATTACAATCTCCAGGTCCTACAATGGTCTCTCCATCGTAAGTGATGATCACCTCATCCGCAGTACTACCGGGAGCGGGGCAATTATCCGTTGCTGAGACGGCAGAGAGTGGTGGCACCGCAGGCAAATCAGAAAAACAATCCGTTGAATCATCCGCTGGATTGTTATCAGGGTCGAAGACGGGAGGTGTATTGTCCCGGAAATATACCGTTGGTCCGGCCGTAACGTTATCGATGTTCGTTTGTACATCGTAAAGGATTCGTACTTCTTCCCCAACCGGGATCAGATCGCCTTCGCTGTAGTTACCATTTTCTCCAATGATAAAAAGAAGACTGAAAGAAAGTACTTCACAGCCCGGATCATTACAGGTAAATGAAACGGAATTGGGCGCCCCCCAATCCAGAGGTGCGGTACAATCATCTCCTACATAAATAGTGTCGGGTCCAGTATATATCAGTGTGATATTTGCCGCTGGCGTGGAACTGGTAAGGGCAGGGCTATTGTCTTGTGCCATACTTTGACCAAAAGTTACCAGCAAGGTACCTATCAGTAAAGTTGTCCATAGAAACAGTTTTTGTAATCTGTTTTCCATAATTGAGAATTGATGTTATTAAACAGTTATAAAGTACCCGTCGTAATCAAAATTGATAAAACGGATGGTTATTTATTTTTTAGCCAGCTATATTGTATTCACCAAATACAGAATATTTGCCAGCAGGATTTTCTAATAAATGAAATTGTAAGTATGGTAATTAACTATTGGGGAGCTGATGAATGTTTCACCGCAGATAATTTAAGATTGAATTCATTTAAATATAACTAATTGCATTTCAGTGAATTAGCGTGATTTTATTCAAAATTTTTAAAAAGTAAGTATTCGTATAAATAAAAAAATCCTCGTAATATGTTTATAATTACGAGGATTCTATATAAAAGTTTTATATATGTAGGTTTTTTTATTCTTCTTCCGGATTACCGTCTTGCGCCAGTTTTTTGTCTTTCACATTTTCGTCCAGAAATTCATTAATTTCATCAATCTTATGGGATGTGATAATTTCGCCAAATTCGTTGACCTTAATATCGAAACCCTTTAGACTTTCCTTATCGTTTTTTTCCGGTGAGTTATTTTTTGATTTTGCCATTAGCTGTTAATTTTTTTGGTGAATACTTCGTCAAAAGCGGGAAATGCCGTTAACAGACGTTTTTTTACTTCTTCCGTACCGAGCGCTTCCATCATTTCAAAGAGCGCGGGACCTTTGGTCGTACCGGAGAGTGCGATCCGATAAAATGGGAAGACATCTCCAAAACCTAAACTATTCGCTTCCAGGAATTCTTTTGTGCTCGCTTCCAGTTTTTCCGCCTGATATTCGGGCAAGTTCTCTAATTGTTGATTTAGATTCAGCAGCGCTGTTTGCCGGTCCGGGTTCCATTTTTTACGGATCATTTTTTCTTCGTATTCCCGGATGGGCTCAAAAAAATAATATCCCGTTTCGACAATCTCCGGTAAAGTATTTACTCTCTCCTTCATCATACCAGCTACGGCGGTTAAATACTCGTCGCTTACTTCGTAGCCTTTTTCTTCCGCAAAAGGTTTGAGCAATTGTCCCAATTCGGCGTTATCCGTCTGAATCAGATACTGTTGATTAAACCAACTTGCTTTTTCAAAATCAAACCGTGCTCCCGCCTTACTGATTCTATCCAACGTAAAAGCTTCCGCCAATTCTGACAATGAAAATATTTCCTGTTCCGTTCCGGGATTCCATCCCAAAAAGGCTAAAAAGTTTAACACGGCCTCCGGCATAAAGCCGAACTCCCGGAAACCTTCAAAGGAATCCTCCGCATTTTTTCCTTCCCAGGAGATGGGGAATACGGGCATCCCAAACTTGGCGCCATCCCGCTTTGATAACTTTCCTTTTCCATTCGGACGGAGAATCAACGGCAAGTGCGCAAACTGAGGCATGGTATCTTCCCAGCTCAGGAACCGATACAATAATATATGGTGTGCGGTACTCGGCAACCACTCCTCCCCACGTACTACGTGTGAGATTTTCATCAAATGATCATCCACAATATTTGCCAGATGGTAGGTCGGCATTCCGTCTCCCTTCAGCAGGATTCTATCATCCAGCTCATTGGTTTGGAAAACTACCTCACCACGTACAACGTCATTAATCAGAACTTCTTCGTCCCGTGGTACTTTCAGGCGAATCGTATAAGGAGCGCCACTCTCCAACCGAATTTTTACAGCCTCCTCCGGGAGGGTCAGACTATTTTTCAGTTGCTGCCGGGTAATTCCGTCGTAACGGAAAGTTTCTTTTCTGCCTTCGTACTCAGTCCGGATAGCATCCAGTTCCTCCTTTGTATCAAATGCATAATAAGCGTGGCCGCTCTCCACCAACTGCAGGGCATATTTTCCGTAAAGTGATTTTCTTTCCGATTGCCGGTAAGGCCCGACGTCTCCGCCAATGCCCGGTCCTTCGTCAAACTCAATTCCCAACCATTTTAAAGATTCTATTATGTAGGATTCTGCTCCCGCGATGTACCGTTCCTGGTCTGTATCTTCAATCCGCAGAATTAACGTACCACCCATTTTTTTCACAAACAGGTAATTGTAAAGTGCAGTACGTACACCACCGATATGTAGCGGTCCGGTAGGACTAGGTGCGAACCTTAATCTAATTTTCTCGTTCATTAATTTTATGTTAAGTATCAAATATAAACGTGGCCCGCTGGCAGCGAAATTATCATCTGAATCGTTTAAACGGTACAAGTTGATAATCCCATTTGACAGATATACCACTCCACAAAGGTAATTAATTCTACTGAGTACCGTAGAATTGAGTAAGTGATCTTGTGAGATTTGGTAGCTATAAAATCCTGAACATATAAAAAACGAAGATGTACCTGGTTAAAACACCCGCTTTTATTCAAAACCTTTTTCCAAATTTTACCTGGCGGATTCCTACGCAGGAAAAGGTTATTTATCTGACTTTTGATGATGGTCCCATTCCGGAGGTCACTCCGTGGGTGATGGAACAACTGGCTGCGTACAACGCAAAAGCTACTTTCTTTTGTGTGGGCGATAATGTGCGCAAGCATCCGGAAATTTTTCGGCAGTTGACGGATGCGGGTCATTCGGTTGGCAATCATACTTATAATCATCTCAATGGCTGGGCCACCGATAAACTCCGTTATTTTCACAATATCCGACACTGTGCGAATCTGGTAGATTCCGATTTGTTCCGTCCTCCGTACGGACGATTGAGACCCCGGCAGGCACAGTTTTTACAACGGCATTACCGAATTGTAATGTGGGATGTACTCTCGGGAGATTTTGATCCAAATATTTCTGTAGATCAGTGTTATGATAATATTGTAACCAAGGCGGAAGCCGGATCTATTGTCGTATTGCACGATAGTCTGAAGGCCGAAAAAAAGCTGCGGGTGGTACTACCCAACGTATTGAAATATTATCAGGAACGAGGATTCAGGTTTGAAGCTTTAAGTACCAAAAAGTTAACAGATATAAAAAAATCTTTTCAGAGTGCTTAGTACACAAGATACTTAGTTTACAAAAGATTTAAAGATGCAATGTTTAGAAATTTGGGCAGTCGAAAGTAATTAACTTCCGGCTGCTCTTTTTTTATCAGAATTGAATACCAGTGTTAGCAATATAGCTGACTTTCAATCTATTTGCTTTCCTTAGTGCGGTTTTCACATCATTCACTAATCCCATCGGTACTTCCCGGTCAACTTTTAAGACGGTAATTGCCCGGTCAGACTGATGCCTGAAATCATTGGCAGTTTGTTGTTGTACCGCTTTAGTCAGATTTTCTTTATAAACAAAAGCATCGTTTATTTGTATCAGAGCATTGTTTCCATGAATCGGATCAAGCGGGCGACCAATATAGATGTTAGTAATCAATGCCTGGTTTTCCAGTTTTTGAACCTGATCCGCGTCCGGAACCATAAATTTAACCCCGACTTGCTGATCCCTGAGTACGGTAACTACCATAAAAAAGAACAACAACATAAAAATGATATCAGGCAAAGCGGAAGTATTTATTCTGGGTTGATTATTTTTTCGTCGATTCATGATATGGTTATTTAAAAGTTAGTCGGTTCTGCTTCGGAGATAACCTGAGGGATTTGATTGCGAATTATTCGTTGTTCTTTTAATGCCAGGCGGTTGTAGTCTTTTCCGTAAACCTGCAAAGATCGGATATCCCACAATTCTTCGTAAGCTGCTTTCAATTCGTTATAAACGGCGATGTACGCTTTGTAGGAAGTCTCCCGGTCATTTTGTAAAGAAACGACGGCCTGTTTCGGACTACGGGCTAATTGATCACTGCCCGTTGGATTGAGAATGAAATTTTTCGTCGCTTCTTTCAGTTGACTGATATCCAGATTTTCACTTTCTACCAACAAAGCATTTTCTTTATTGAGTTTAACAGAAAGAATATTTCGGTTGGGAATCGGAGGAGGAGGTACAATTTTATCTTTGTAGGGAGGCAGCTTAACCATGATTCCCTGATCGTTGACGATGGTCGTGGTTACCAAAAAAAAGATGAGCAGTAAAAAGGCAATATCTGCCATAGATCCCGCATTGACTTCGTTAGATTGCCGCGTATTTATTTTCCTTTTCATACTAAAAAAATTTTGATGATTTATTTTTCAGTAAGATGCGGTCAATTCAAATCTTGGTGTAAGACTACGAAAAAAATACAGATTTAACCTACCCGTAATCCGTTGGCAACAGGACGTTCCGGAGCGAGTAAGGTGATGGTTTTCTCCTCCCCCATCGTTCCTAAAACAAGACATTCGCTCATCATATTTGCAATTTGTTTGGGTGGAAAATTAATAACAGCAATTACCTGACGACCAATTAATGCTGACGGCTGATATAGCTTAGTAATCTGAGCGGAAGATTTTTTAATACCCAACGGACCAAAATCAATGGTCAGTTTATAAGCAGGATTACGAACTTCTTTAAAAATCTCTGCTGACAAAATTGTTCCTACCCGCATTTCTACCTTCTCAAAATCCATCCAGGTAAGCGGCTCCGTGTGATTATTTTCCATTTTTCATTGCGTATTTAATGAAATATCGTTCGACTTTCTGTCACAAGATAAATATTCTGAATTTAATTTCTCTTCTTAAAACAGTTTAGTTCTAAGAGCTTGTCTAAACTTCCATTAATTGGCTACAATTGGAAAATTTTATTCTGAACTTCGTTAAAAATCCTCACCGATGCTGAGGCATCGCCTGCGTTTTTTGCCTCATTCAAAACAAAATTTTCTCAATTTCGCACAATCATGAAAATTTGGACAAGCTCTAAAGGTATTTTTTATCTAAAACTACAAAACATTAAAATAAAGTTCAATTTAAATAAAAAACTTATGTCACATATATTTTAAATAATTCAAATCGGTATGATTTTGGAACAAATAAATTTAGATCAAATATGATCGGTTAACCCCATCCCCTTTGCCTGGACGGAGCAAAATTTTTTTTTCACCCTAAATCTGTCCACCAACTATGAGACATTTCAGTTCAAATTTGAACGTCCGGCTATCCGGCGTACAAATCATTCTATTCCTATTTCTAATTTTTTCACAAACCATTATACTCGCCAATCCCGGAAATCCAACTTGTGTAAATCCAACCGAAGTTGGTGGATTCGTTTTTGAGGATCTTAATGCCAACGGCGTCAAAGAGACCAACGAAAATTTTCTGGAAAACATCACCGTTTCACTATTTGATGAAATGGGCAATGCCCCGACAATCATTAATACTAATATTAATGGGGAATATTTATTTACCGGATTAACTACCGGAGCTGACTACCGGATAGAATTTACGGTACCCGGAGAGATGCAGGAATCAAGAACAGGAACTGATTCCCGGTCTGCCACTCAAATTACCAAAGCTGGCACCTGCAACAACAGTCTTGGAATCAGTCAGGTAGATTGCTATTGCGAAGAAGATCCATTTATCATCGTGCCCTGTTACGTAGAAGGTACCTACGACGGTGCTTACACCGCAGAGGCGGCCATCGCAAAATTATTGGTTAGTGCGGATGGTCACGATTTTGTGGGAACTACAAAAACGGCCGATTACGAAGCATCTTTAATCGCCACTCACGGTCAGGTGGGATCCGTCTATGGAATCGCCTGGCAAAATACGCACGAGCGATATTACACTGCTGCTTTTCACAAAAGATATGTTGGCTACGGACCAAACGGACCTGATGCCATTTACCAGATGGATATGAATGGTAACATAACCGGCGTTATTGAACTAGACAATCTTCTGGGAGCCTCCAATACAACAGGAATGGATGTGCACGACTTTACACCGGCAGGAAATGGTCACGTATATGATCTGGGTGCCGGTGATAGTTCTTTTGATGGTGTCGGAAAAATCGGATTCGGAGATATGGTCTTCTCTGCTGATAAAAATACACTTTATATTGTTAATCTTTCTGATAAAAAAATATATGCGCTTGATCTGACAGATGGCAATACTGCCAACGTTTCCATTATTAATTCCTGGGACGCACCGGATGCCACGGGCGCTGATCGTCATCGTCCCTTTGGACTGGCGTTTCACAATGGCAAATTATGGGTAGGAACAGTAGACGAAAATGCCAGCAACGCCTACGTACATTCACTCGATCCTGCCAGTACTAATTTTGACCTTGCGTTAACCATTCCTTTAAATTATCCCCGTCAGGCATTTGTCGGTTCTAACGCAAACCTAGCGGATCAATCTTCGGAATGGAGGCCCTGGGCTACCGACTCAAATGTCATGTATATGCAACGTAATACTCCGGAAATCGGTTTTCCACAACCTATTTTATCCGATATGACTTTTACCGCAGACGGCGAAATGATACTCGGTTTCAGAGACCGTTTCGGGGACCAGACTGGAGGAGAAAAATATTTTAATACTTCAGAAACTACCTTTACCTGGGGTACTTCTGCGGGTGATATTTTAAAAGCCTGTTACGACGCAAATACAGATGTTTTTACGTTAGAAACTGGAAATGGAGGAAGTTGTGCTGGTATCGGAGGATTACCAGATTCTGGTCCTGGCAGTGATGGTATAGAATTTTACCACTGGGATATTTACAATTTTGTTGATAACTGGGATCCGAATGATGAGGCTTTAGCTTTTCACTGGGAAACTACTCAAGGAGCACTGCTGCAATTAAAAGAAAAGCCTTATATCATCACCAGCTGTATGGATCCCTTCAATGATTATTCGGGTGGTATTGTGAAGTTTGACAACGCCGATGGTGGCCGTCATGGGATTGGAACCAATGGAACCGACGTGGACTCCCTCACCGGTGGATATACACTTTTTGAAACAGGCGACTGGGCAGGATCACCACCCGCTAACAATGGTACTTTATCAAAAGGAAATGGTTTGGGTGCGTTGGATGCGGCCTGTGTGGCTCTTCCGCTCGAAATAGGTAACTACGTCTGGTACGATGCGAACGGAAATGGAATACAGGATGCGAACGAAGAAGGATTATCTGGCGTTCCCGTTTCTTTGACAGATATGAACGATGCAGTAATTGCCACGACCAATACGGATACAAACGGTATGTACTTATTTACAGATACAAATGTTTCCGCCGGAATAGATTATAACACTGATTACAAAGTAAAGATAGCGCTGGCAGATGTTCAAACTCATGACAGCGAAATTTCCAATACTACTTCCTTAAACACAGGTAGTGGCAAAAATGATAATCACGCTGTAATGGTTGGAGATACTGCTACCATCGAAGTTACCACCGGAAGTTCAGGACAAATCAGACTGGACGCTGATTTTGGTTTTTCGCCGGAAGCTACAATTGGAAATACCGTATGGCTGGATGAAAATGCAAATGGTATCTTTGATGCGGGAGAGGAGGGCATTCCAAATGTCACCGTATTATTAAGAGCATCTGACAATTCTATCATTGGAACTACCGTAACAGATATGAATGGTGGCTATATTTTTAAGAACCTTCCCACCGATAACTATACGGTAGAAGTAAGTGCTGGTTTGCCGGCCGGACTCCTGCCCACGTTCAACGAAGATTCCGGTACTTTACTACCTGACCATCAGACTATGGTAAATATTTCCAATGGTGGCGACGAACACTTAAGCGCTGTTTTTGGATATAACTATTCATCTGGTATTGATGTAAATAGTCCAAATGGCAGCACGAGCGGCGCCATCGGAAACCGGGTATGGAACGATATCAACGGCAACGGCATCCAGGATGCGGGAGAATCAGGTATCAAAAATGTAACGGTCACTTTATACAATGATCACGATACAGACGGCATTTACGATAATCCGGTAAGTACAACGACTACGGATGCGGGTGGATTTTACATCTTTGATAATATTGCTCCCAATGCTTATGTACTGGAAATAGATGATACTACCCTGCCGGCAAACGTAGCGACTACCCCAACGGGAGATCCGGACAAAGACGCAGACAATATCAGCGAACCCATGATGGTTGCCCCCGGCGATGTTGTCTTGCTGGGAGATTTCGGATATCAGCCTGTCAGCGGATCAACGATCAGTGATGCTGTATTTATCGATGCCAATGCAGATGATATTCAGGATAACGAAGAACCGGGAATTCCCGGCGTAACCGTTCAACTGAGTAACAGTGCCGGCGAAGTTATTGCAACTGCCACCACGGATGAAAATGGTCATTATATTTTCAGTGGATTATTAGCAGATACTTATACGGTCAAAGTGACGGACACCAGAAATATCTTAGCTAATCTGGTACCAGTCAGTGACGCCGATGGAAATAATGATTTTGTTTCCGAGGTGACGGTAGATGGATCAGAAGATAATACTTTACAGGATTTTGGTTTTGCTCCAAAAGCGCATTTACCAAATCAGGGAATTATCGGAAATACCATTTTTATTGATACGAATAATGACTTTGCATTTTCTCCCGGCGAAGGAGCAGAAAAGGTAGTAGTAAATTTATTCGAAGCTAATGGGACTACAATGGTTGCTACCACCCAAACCAATAAAAATGGTACCTACTACTTTGGTAGTCTTGATCCGGTATCTACGTATGTAGTCGCCGTGGAGACAGCCAGTTTACCCGGCGGAAATCTATACTATAATTCGGTTGATCCGGATGGTGCAGCTCCGGGAGCGAGCATGTCCAGTTCTGATCTGGCCGTGGAAGGAGGAATGGATTTCACCAAAGATTTTGGCTATACGGCCAACACACCTTACGCAATAGACGGAACAATATGGGAAGATGTTGACGCCGACGGAAGTCTGGACGGAAGTGAAACAACTCGTTTTGCGAACACCACCGTTGTTTTGAAAAACAGTACGGGTGCCGTCATCGCAACCACCACAACCGATGCCGCTGGCAACTACGATTTCCAGAACTTACCGGATGGTGATTATACCGTGGTGGTCAGTGACGTACAGGAAAGCCTTAACGGATTCTGGCATAGTCTGGGAACCGATAGTGAAAGTGATCCGGTCACGGTAACGATCAACGGTGCCGATCAGACGGACATCGATTTTGGTTATTATAATCAGGGAACCGCTGTAGGTAACCGGGTATGGAATGACTTGAACGGCAACGGTTTACAAGATACGGGCGAACCAGGAATTGCTGGAGCAGTGGTTACCATGAGGGTAGATTACGACGGTGACAGTGCTTCCGATATTACGGTCGCAACAACTACGGATGCTCAGGGATTCTACAGTTTTGGTCAACTGCTACTGGACGAAACCTACGACGCGGCAACGGCTCCTGATTATACCATCATTGCGACTGCACCGGCAGGTATGGAAACCACCACACTCAATGCAGGTAGTGATGACCGATTGGATGCCAGCGATCCGGCGGGTACGGTAATCACCGTCGCGAAAGGAGTAAACGAGGTAACAGCAGCAGTTGATCCCGCGATGGAGCTATCCAACGCCAGCTATGATTTTGGTTTCAGATCATCTGTTTTGCCAGTAGAACTGGTTTCTTTTACCGGAAGTACGAAAGATTGTAAGGCTGTTTTAAAATGGTCAGCTGCTACTGAAATAAATTTCAGTCACTACGAAATCGAGCGCAGCACGGATGGCAGAATCTTCCGTCAAATCGGTGAAGTAATTGCTAGCGGTGAAGCTACTAATGCTGATTATAATTTTGTGGATACCAAACCGGACAGCAAAAATTACTACCGACTTAAGATGGTGGATCTGGACGAAACTTTTGAGTACAGTCCGATTATAAATCTGGCAGTAGATTGTGATAAAAATTACAATTTAAAGATTTATCCGAATCCATTGGTAGGAGCACAGTTAACGGTAGAGTTATACACCGAATCGTTAAATACTTCATTGGTAATTGCGGATCAATCCGGAAAAATTATACAGTCTTTTATCCTCGATACTGATTTTGGACAGAATACGCTGCGACTGGATACAGGCAATCTGCCAAACGGAACGTACTTTATTTACGACCGGAATAATCCGCACGTTCAACCAGCTAAATTTATTAAACTGAAGTAAGTAATGGTAAAACAATAACTTCCCGATTTATGGCTGGCCCTTTTGATCCAATATTTCGTTAAAAAGCCTTTTTGGCGCTCGCTCTTTGTGCTACTAGCACAAGCATGCCCAGGATGCTATGGCATCGTCTTGAGCCA
>CAKZUV010000189.1 GCA_937921555.1 uncultured Saprospiraceae bacterium | reverse complement strand
GTTTCAATCCTAATTATCGTGGAAGTAAAAAATGAAGCCGTCTCGCTTCATAATTTACTGAAAATCAACTTTTTATAATACATTGTCCTTGTCTTAAATTTTATGTTTTTTAGCATGTCAAAGAACTTTTTTAGCCGTTTTAGCTGCTTTTTCGCAAACATAAACAACTGATTATTAAACCTTTACCATAACTTTTTCCAGCGACAAAAATAAATTGTCCACCGGAAAACTCATTTTACTTATTAATTGGTCGTTACTTAATACAAATATTACGATAAGTACAAGTTACGCATCTTTTTTTGTTTTTCGTAGCTTTGGGGTACTTATTTTGAGTGATAATTTCGCCTATCGACCGGGCTGCCTTTTCCACCGCCGTCACACTTTTTTCATCTACCGGAACTTCCACCAGACGATTGCGACTACGGGTATATACCAGGTACCCCCGCGTAACCTCAACGCCAAAATTACTACGGATCAACCACGCGTAACAATAGAGCTGGGTTTTATAAGTACTGTAAATTTTATCTTCGTACTTCGCGTACTTATAATCCAACGGCGCAATACTCCCATCTTCTAACCACAGTACTTCATCTACTTCTCCCCGCAGCAAATCATTCGTCAAATACAGATTCAATTCTTTTTTTACCACACCAATCCGCCGTCGCAAATATTCCATGTTTTGCCGCGCTTTTTCCTCGTGCACCAAACGCCCTTTTTGTACTTTAAAATGCCTTTCCTGATATTGTGGGATTCTTAGCACGTACTCAAAATAAATAAATCTTGGACAATATAAATATTGCAATAAATGAGATGGTGTAACTGAAAAATTCATATCATGATTTTAAAAAAACAAAGCGCGTACTTCGTCCGTAATCAATTTTTTATCAAAGGCTTCTCCCATCAAAGTCGTGTCTTGCAATTCATTTTTGCTCATTGGAAAAATATAAACTTTGTCAGTCGTCACATCAATTTCTTCTTCCATCTGTATCTCCAGCGTATCCCGGTCACTCGCCGACACATTCCCTAAAAATACAGAATACTGCACCCGATACAATCCTGCTTGTTTACAATACTTGGCCACCCGGCTCCGCGCCCGGTCGTTCGTAATATCATACAATACCCAAAGAATCATGCGGTTTTATTTTAATAGTTTATTGGCAAATTCGTGGGCGTCAAATTGCATCGCATTCGCCCGCGTCTGATTGCGACCCTTATAACGGATCGGCGCTCCTTCCAATGAATCATTTAATGCTTCAATCAATAATATCTTACCCTCTTTATTCAAACTTACCCCATTCGTGATTTTATCCGTATGTCCCTGATTGACGCGCTTTCCGCTAAACAGCCGGAAAACCACCCGGTCCACATACGTCCGGTATGGCTCAATAAAATCATATACCATACTTTTATAATTATAATCGTCACGATGCAAAAATCCAACATAAGGATCAAGTCCTGCCAAAATCAGTACTTTCTCTGTTCGACTATATAACACTCCGTATCCATAATTTAAAAATGCGTTAAAAGCATCCTGCGCTGGTCGGAAAGAACGTCCGTTAAACTGGTACAACTTGGGCAAAACGTGACTCAAAGTCTCAAAATATAATCTGCCCGCCGTACCTTCCCAGCCCCGCAACTGCTCTGCTACCTCGTCAACCTGCGTACCTGCTACGTTACGTATAAGGGTTTCCATATTTCCGATCCGGGTAATCTTATCGTCCAGAAATACTCCGTGCTGTTTCCGGTGTTTTTTCAGGTCCTGGATCAGATTTAATTGATTCTCTACCTTTTGTCCCAGCCAGTCCCGGACCCACTCCAGGCCCGTTTCATTCATGCTCGCAATCAATTGCCGCTTACGGATTTTTGTCGTACTCCCCAGCTTACTATGCCAGATTCGTCCCAGCGGATTTCCATTATATTCCAGAAAAACAATGTCAATATTGTTTTTCAACGCCAGCTTAACCGCCTCGCTCGACAATGCAATCCCTTCCCCAATCCAGATACTCTTAACCTTCTGAGCCGCCACCTGATGTTTTTTTACTTCCCCTGCCGTTTTGATTTTTATCTCAAAAAGCTGATCTTTTACGTGCAGGTAAGTTCCGTAAGTGTTGAGGTGTAATTGCAATGTTTATTTTTTTTAGAAACTATTTAACCATCTTTATTTTCTCCGAATCGTCCCAAAACCTCTGGCCACCGATTTTCCCAATCCGATATAGTCCGGCAAAATAGCATTGGTGACAAAACTGCCAAAGAACGTCAGAATTTTCTGATTTTTAAAACGACTGAATATCGGTCGCTGCAAATTAAGATGCACCATCACTTGCTGATTGGCGTAGTACTGGTCAAACGTAAAGATGTTAAGAATATTACTGGTTAAAATTCCTTTTAGTTGATTTTGCTGTTTAGCTGATTCTGCCTGGTTATAGATGCTGAAATTTTCCTGGTTTAAAGGATACCACGGGGTGACAAACTTGTATTCCAGTAGTTCGTCTGACAGTCCTACTGCTATCTGATCACTCCGCATATTTTTTTGGTGTAACGGAATAATTTCTCCGTCAATATCAATCTCCCGAATCTGCAAAAAACGCTCGGTCAATAGTTGCGCTCCTTCGGCTAATCCGACCAGGGTAGGGGTTTGATCAACTACCTTATATTGAACTCTCGGATACCGGTACAAAGATTTTCCATCCTGATCATGGTTATGAAAAAGATCACTTTCTTGTCCAAATAGTTTGGCGAAGTAGCCGCGAAGTTTGTGACCGTCACGTCGCAGGAGTTTTACTTCGGGGAATTGGAGGAGGGTTTGTTGCATGGTTAGAATATTTTAGAAATTACTTCATCTTTTTTTTTATATCCTTTTTCAAGGTCATACATATCACGCCATTCAGTCTCATAAATTATTGGACGTTCACGCTGTTTTTCTGGTGGAGTATAATATTGTTCTGGAATCGCGACAACGTACTGAAGCATTGCAGGCATTAATTTTTTTACGGCTTTTTTACGATCCCACCGATCAATAATAAACCTGGTTTCTTCGTATTCTTTCCAAAGGCTTCTGGCTCTTTTTGTCAATGGAATAAATACACTCCATTTAGGATAGTTATTTTTAATAACTTTAAACTCTTTTTGTAACGCTTCAAATTGAAGATTATAGAGATGATTTAAAATGTTAAGTGCGTCGTCATTATTGTCCTGAATTCTCGATTTTACTAATTTAAAATAAGTTTGATTTAGATGGAATATTTGACTTTCCGGAATCTCATCTTCGTAGTTATTAAGAATTTCGCGGGTGGCACTCAGTAAAGTTTGGTCGTAAATTCTCTTACTTTTACCAGCGTCAAAAAGATATACAGTTCCAATGCCCTTGAGACTGTTTCTATTACAACGACCAGCACTCTGATTGATGGAGGACATTGGCGCAAAATCCCGAAAAACAATATCAAAATCTATATCGACTCCCGCTTCAACTACTTGCGTCGAAATTAAAATTTGGGGTATATTTGAGTCTAAATCCTGATTTACTTTTTTTAAAATTACTTTGCGACAAAAAGGAATCATTGCTGCTGAAAGGTACCTTATATTAAATTCTGGTAAGAGAATTTTTAGGGTGTCATAAACCGCCTGTGATTGTTTGATGGTGTTAAAGATACCTAAAACTGAATTCCCCGCTTCCGCACTGCCTTTTATCAAATCTGCGATAGCGTCCAGATCTTTTTCTCCTTCCTTCAAATATTTAGTATTAAGAACAATTCGATCCATCTGTTCAAAAAAGTAATAGGCATCCGGATGTCCGGCAGGGGCCGCTAATTTTGAAGTTTTATCTGGAAGGATTAATGGTTGAGTAGCAGTTACAAATAAAAATACCGTATTAAAAACCTCCGCCATCTTTGCGAATACTTTCTCTAGCACTGGATAGTATTTAGCTTCTATTCCCTGTATTTCGTCCAGAATAATTACACTGTTGGCCAGATTGTGGAATTTGCGTAACCGTTTATTACGATTGGTAAAGATGCTTTCCAGCAATTGTACAAAAGTGGTAACGATTACTTCATTTTGCCAGCCTTCTGTGACGTACTCAGCTTCTTCGGTGTCAATCTCAACGTCGTTATTATCTTTTTCAGGTAAATGTGTCAGATAATGATGAATGGTCATCAGTTGATCATCATAACCACTGTATTTCAAAATTGCTTTGAGCAGTCCTGCGTTTTGATCAATGATTGAAGTGAACGGAAGACAATAAACAATCCGGTGGTGGGGATAATGATTTTCTTTCAACCACAAGGCTGATTTGTAAGCGGTAAACGTTTTTCCTAATCCGGTTGGTAAAGTAATCGTATAAAATTGTTGGGTAGGTTTGTTTCTTACATTATTTAGTACCGTCTGATATGCCAGTTCCCTAAGTTTATCGATGGGTTTTCCGGTTTTAAGGTTGGGAGATTTCTTAAAGTTATCAATAATAGTTGAACGTATCGGTGTACGTACAAAAACTTTTTGTTTATCTGTTAACTTGACATCGCCTTTATCCGCAGAAAGTAATAATGAGTAAAGATAGATCGTAGTTAAAAATGGCAAAATACTTTTTTGTTTATCTAATGCTTTTAAAATCCTGGCAACTGGACGTGACTTATCAAATCGACTTAAAATTATCTCAATGTCCGGATCCTCAAGTTTCAACCGGCCAATCGGTTGAATACATCTTACGAAACTATCCATCGGTAATGCCTGGTATCTTTTGACCAATAAATTTCGTTGCTCAACGGATACTGGAGTAGTGGGAGGAAAACAAAAATTACTGGTTGAAAAATTCTGCAGATTACCATGATGTTTTTTTATGATCATCAGCAATATTAGTTGTTCTAGATTAAGCGCATCCTCCAAAAATTCGGCCTGTATCAAATATGCTCCTAACTCACCATGGTTAGTGAGCCGGTCTTCTTGCTCCATTTCCTTTCTTCTGGATTTTTTTTTCTTAATAAAACTTTCTAATTCGGTCCGGTATTTCTTAGTAAAGGTTGTATCTGCTTTGAGTGCTATTTCTATTATTTTGTATTGAAAATAATCTGTGGCCTTGGCAATATCGTGATACAGTACCAGTAAAATCAGCAGCGTTTCGAATCTTTCTTGTGACCAAATCGTCTGCTGTTTTTCTGGTAGTACTCCGTATATTACCTGGCGCAAGCCCTGTAAATGTTTAAATAAAGAACGATCAGGATGACTGACTAAAATCATTTAAAAAAGAATTATTTTGTGATTATCCTCTGGATAGTCTATTAATTTAACCGCCTGATCTGTAACTATAGAAACTGGTTGCTGTCTTCGATCAAATAAAATGTCATCACGTCGGGTAACGTTACGGTTGATATCCATTTCCATCGCATACATGGCTACTTCCACCAACTCGTTTTTATTAGCAATAGCTTGCGGACCATCAAGTTGTTTGACACCCGACATGGGAATAACTCCGCTTACTTGATGAGTAGCCTCAGAGCAATCTTCAAATCTATATTCACCAATAAATTTGAAATTGGCCAGTAGGTTTGCTAGTCCTAACGACGGGGTGTACACGGAAGTATGATCTTTTAAATGCGATTTAAAATGCTCATAAATCAAATCTTTCTGATGCGTCCAGAAAATTCTGTACCGGGGTGCTTTTAAAAGTTCCAGCAATGTAGGTTTCCGGTTGGACTTAATTATTCCAGGTGCCAGCGAAAAATTAGTATGCAGTCGCTGCGTACGTGGTGTACTCAATAATTCTATTCCAATCTTACACGCTCCCGGAGGAAATTTTTCCAGATAGCTATTTCCTTCTTTGCTCAACCCAATAATCGCGCTGGTCAATCCATAAATGGCCGTTTTAAACGGGACTGGATAGGTCAGCGCAGAAGTAGTCGCGTAGATTTTTTTAAAATGTCCGTAATCTCCCCAGAGGTCGAATACTAATAACTTGTCCATATTAGTTTATTTCAAGTTCAACAGCATTAGAAATTTCTTCGCTCAGGACGATACGGTCATCCATTTTTAATTGTACAGAATCAATCTTGTCTGCGTATTTTTTTAGTACCTTATTTAATTCTGAAACGTCTAAAGTATAGTCCTGACAATCTTCGACCAATTTAGGCTCTTTACCATTGTTTGGAGTCAGTTTAATTCGTTCTATCAAATCACCAATGAAGAATCCATCTTTGTAATTTATTTTCAATAAAAATCTGGGCATGTGTCCCTTCTTACTTCGGGTGATAAGATCTTTGGTTCCCATCCAGATACCTGCCATTAGCTGATCAACATCTTCGTTCGTCAACTCGGTATGCTTAGCCGCATTTTCGTTGATTATTCCATGGAAACCAATCAGACCGTAAGTAATGTTATATTCTTCCCGGAATGTTTTTTGTATAGCTTTTTCATCAGTAGTAAAGGCACCTGTTCCTTTTATGAAATTTTCTCGAACGGGGTGCAATGTTTTTCCCATACCAAATTGTACCGGTCCGGTTAAATTGAAAACTTTTTTCTTATCCTTTGGAGCAGATACTCCACCGAAAAGCCGCACATCAATAAATTTTTTCACAAAGTCAGATTTATCATTATACGATTTGCTTCTTTTCTCACCGGTGACAGATTTTCCATTTTCGTCTCTGACAAAAATATCTTTTTCCGGAGTACTACCATCATAACCTTTATCCATCAGGTAATCCCGGATCGTTCTTTTGAGTCTTACATCTGTTACCAGGCAATGTCCCGTTTCTTCGTCCATACGTGGTCGATTGGCGTCCAGTGGATCACCGTTTGGATTTGCGTATTTTACGTCATATAAGAATACTAATTCGCTGCGATTTTTTATTAAATTACTCATGATTGTTTTTTTAATTTTAAAAATTATTTTTCAGAATTGTCCAGTTCTCTGTCAGCTTTGTTTTTTCGGTCAAAGTCTTGTTGTAAAACCATTCCCAGTGTGAAAGCCATCGAAATTTCGTCTTTAGAAGGATTGTCATTTACGGCGAAGTACCTTGACGCAGCTGCTTCCATATCTGGAAAGTATGATTTATATTTCCGTAATTTATCTATTAGTTTAGGGAATTTTCGGTTGACGATTTCCTTAGTAATTAGCATATTATTCAGTTCTTTTAGAAAAGCATTTCCGGATTGATTGTATAATAGTCTGGTAGTTAGTGCTCCGAATATAAATGCACCTTTTTGATATTCTGTCACAAAAAAATGTGGATGCTGTTCAATAAAGTCGAAAACATTTAATTTTATTTGATCTTCTGTTGATTCCATACGATATATATTTTGATGATTAAATAAATTTATTTCTTGCAAAAATTGTAATACAATAAATCCTTCTCTCACAGCGCCACCAAAAGCCCATTCGTTTTCATTGCGCTGCTTAAATTTTTTCCGAATATCCTTTAAGAGAAAATCCAGTACTAACTCCCGCCGAACGCTTTGTTTAGTGAAAATCGCTTCTACCAATCGATAGAAAAACGGGTGAGGGATTTTATTTCGACCTTGTTCGGTGACAAAAAAATCTTTGATTCGGTACAGGCTTAATCTGAATTGGTATCCTTTTTTATTACCTTTTGCTGCCCGGTTGGTAATTTTTTTATAAAACCTTTCTGTCAGTTGTTTCTTAATCAGAATCTCTCTCAGTCGCGAGGCGGGAACATCATTGATTTGTAGTAATAGACTGAGTTGTCCTTTATTTTGACTGTAGAAAAGCATTTCATAATTAACGAGTGAAGAAAGAATTTCTTCTTCGATAATTTCCTGAAGTATAGTTTCAGTATTTGTAATAAATCCATTTAATCCCTTTTCATCAGATGCATAATTTATATTGAGTGCCTGTTTGTTTACAAATAATTCTACAATCTCTTGCTTTGTCTCTTGGTTCATGGTTCCGACAAACTGCGGCAGAATCAGATATTTAATAGTACCATAAAAACTCTGTACAATGCGCTCTGAAACAAAAGACATTCCTCCTTCCAGGGTTCGTATGGCAGGTTGAGATACCGGAAACATTTTATAAGCATCATCAGGGTCAAACCCATTTCGTACAAACGATTTATCATTTACCGTAAATCCTAGCGTATCAACGAACCCATATACTTTGCCTTTATTTCCGGTAATTGCACAAGGATAATTTTCTGCTGTGGCGGTACCGTACGCTTTCTTATAAAATCTTGTATAAGCTTCTTCATTAAATAGATCAATGTTTTCTGGAATTTCCCCCAGATATTTGCCATCAACTTTAAAGGTTATTAAGTAATTTGTCCCACTAGTTAATTCTTTACTCTTTACTAAAAAATACTCATCTAACGTATCTAATTGTTCTTTATTAATAAAGTTGTGACCGTAGTTATTGAAAGAACTCTTAATACGGGTAGTCAACTTTTTTATATTATTAGCCTGTTCTTTCTCCCATTTTTCTTCCTCTTTTTCACCAGATAAATAAAAATAAAAGGTAGGTACCAAATTAGTCGCTCTACCAGTAGCTTCTCTGTACAAATACTTTTCAGCGTTTTCCGACTTGTAATTTTCAATTGTAAGTTTTTTAATAATTCCCTCTTCAACATTGACAATAAGTACTTTTGCTTCTGTTCCTTTCCGGAAGGCAAGCTGCCAGGGAGTAAAGTATTCTGCATATTCCTGGTCTTTCTCCAGAATTTCCCCAATCTTATGAATCGTCTTTATCATAATTCAATATTTTTTTCTTACCACAAAATTCCCAAACAAAATTCCCAAAATCTGGGACTGTAAAATTATTTTTCATTCTCTCCTCTAAATTCCGCCTCCCGCTTCCCCCGCACATACCCAACCAACCCCGCCGGCCCAAGCACCCGCACTTCACCCGGCAGCCCCAGCACAAATCGTCCAATCCCTTTAAAAGACCGCACCCGCCCCTCATAAATCACCTGTCCCTTCACCGTCCGTACCTGATGCCGACTCAACGGAAACTCTTCCACCAGCAGATGATGCGCAAATTTGCTTAGTTCCAGACGGACGTCGATCCATTCGTTACCCGTCAGTCCGAAAATATCCATGGGGGAGGCCACCCGTTCAGGATTAATAGATTTAGACAGAATATTGACATCTTCGATTCGTTCTATCTTGAATTGTCGCTGATCGTCTTTGGTAATATCCCAACCAATGAGATACCGTTCGTCCTCGGTTAGTTCCAGTGGTTCTACCCGGCGATTGGTTACCGTCTGACTGGCCAGCGAACGGTACCGCACCAATTCCAGACACTGACCACTGTTAATACCTGCTCTGATTAATTGTAAAACATGATTGCGGTGCAACTGGGGTAGCGCGTCTGCAATCGGAATTAACTCCAGATTTCTCCGAAGTTTTTTATACAGTTGCACGGCATGGATATTATCTGTTTCCTTTTTTAATAAATCCCGAATCAGGTTGATGTCCTGCAATGTCAACAATCCGTCTCCACTTTTGGGTAAACTGAATTTTAGAGAAAATCGACCATTTGCATCTTTCTCAATCTCATACCCCAATTCCCGGATAATCTCCATCTGGCGATAGAAACTGCTTTTTTTAAGACCCAGTCTGTTCTGCAACTGCCCCGCCGACAATGCCGGAGGGGTATTCAATAATCTTAAAAGTCGAAATATTTCCAGAACTTTTCGCTTATTATCCATTGCGTTCAGTTTGTATATTGTCAATTTTCGTAATCACAATACTGTAAATATGGGAAATAATATTCATACCACAAAGAAATTCGACTTTTACCATTCGGGAAAACCGGTAATTGGTAAAATGAAGGAATAACCCGCACAAAAAAAGCCCCTCACCATCCGGCCAGGAGCTTTTTTATATTTTTAACGACTCATTTGTGAAGCAAATAAAAAACTACATCAAAAGAGTCACACGTTAACAGCGCATTATTAATGCTTCACTAAAAAATTATTAATTATCGTAATCTACGAAAACGCCTTTTCGATCTTCTCTGCCAGTTCCAGTCCGATATTTCGTTGAGCCTCCAGTGTCGAAGCACCGATATGAGGGGTCAGTGAAATCCGTGGATGAGACAGCAAATCTTTTCTTGGTGTTGGTTCATTTTCAAAAACATCCAGACCGGCGGCGGCTACTTTACCACTTTCCATTGCAGCCAGCAACGCATCTTCATCCACGGTACCACCACGCGCGCAGTTAACCAGTATAACGCCGTCTTTCATTTTTGAAAATTCAGTGTTGGATAAAACGGGTTTACCCAGATTAGGAATGTGTAACGTGATGAAATCACTGTGAGTCAGCATCTCATCCATCGATACGGTATTCAGCGTAACGGCCAGTCCGCCGCGACCACCATACAGATCAATCTCAATTGTCGCTTCTTTTCTGGCCGGGTCAACGGGCAGCACATTCATCCCCAATGCCAGTGCAATTTTGGCTGTTTCCTGACCGATATTTCCAAAACCAATAATCCCCAGTGTACGACCGCGTAGTTCCATTCCTTTGGAATAATTTTTCTTCAATCCTTTAAACGCGGTATCTCCGGTCGTTGGCATATTCCGGTTGGCATCGTGCAAAAACCGGGACAAGGTAAACATGTGCGCAAAGACCAGTTCTGCTACTGCCGCCGAAGATGCCGCCGGGGTATTGATGACGGTAATATTTTTACTTTTTGCGTGGGCCACGTCAATGTTGTCCAGTCCAACACCGCCCCGTGCGATGACTTTCAGGTTGGGACAATTGTCAATCAGATCGGTCCGTACCTTGGTCGCGCTACGTACGACAATCGCATCGTAAGCCGGTAATTTTTCCATTAAATCTTCCTGGGCAACTTTGTCGGTGTGTACCTCAAAACCAGCTGCTTCCAGTTTCGCTTTTCCATCGGGATGAATCCCGTCATTAATAAGAATCTTTTTCATAATAAACTTTTATAAAAATTGTTAATCTTGCTTTCCCATACTGATGAGAAGCAACCGTTTTAAGGAAGGTGTAATTTGGTTAGTAGACCAACAGGTAAAATATAAACCAGTTTGGTTTGATTTATTTAGTCAACATGTTTAAGACCGCAAAGAAAACCCTTTTTGGGCAATTCACCACTTAGCCCCGTCACTTTTTTGTAATTAACCGGAAAATGGACAAGTGTTAAGTGAAAAATTTTATCAAAAAAAGTTGCCAGCCCGTTTTTTCAACATAAAGAGGAGTACCAGTAGTGTGGTCAAAAAACTTATTCCCAGCAACCATCTGTATCCGCCTGGTGCAAATTTGAACCGGACTTCCTGCGTGCCCGCCGCGAGATTTACCGCCAGCAGGGGGGCGTCCAGTGTGGCCGGATTTGTTGGTTGACCGTTGACGGTAATCTCCCAGCCGGGATAGTTCATTTGTAAGAATATCAACTGCCGGGCTTCCGTTCCACTGCTTCGAACGACCAGTTCATTGGGAGTGAAATGAATTAGATCTACCGGACTTTCCGGAAGGGTATAAAAAGGTGGATGATCCAGATATTGTTTAAAACTTTCGGTTGGATGAAATTTTGCGTAAGCACTTAATTGTAAATTATTATATCCGTCTCTGGCAATGTCTCTTCGTAGCATCGAATGGTTATTAAAGATAGGGTAATAGCGGCTGTCTCCCAGATGACCCGTAGCCAGAACAGGTGGCGTAGCCGTCAGAAAACCGTCCGGTAAATCTGATAATTTGTTTTGTAATGCTTCCGTCGGTGCTTCGCAAATAATGGTGGTGAAACTGTTGAACTGCACAGTAATAAAAATATCTAACACAAAAAGTAGATAAATGAGTTTAATTTGTTTTGTTTTTAATAAAAAGATAAAAAGAAGCAGGAAAAATAGTTGTACGGGAAGTTGCAAAAGCAAGCGTGCTGCTATCGGACTTTCCATGACAAACTGATGGATAGCTGCTGCGCTGAATGCCCCGGGCCATTGTAAGTTTTCCCGGCTCAGGGTATAAATAAAAAGAAGTACAAAAATAATCGTTGCGGCAATGATCGCTTTTTGTACTTGTCCCGAAAATTTTAAACCCTCTTCTCGACGCAACCGCTCCAGTCCCATTCCCGCCAATACGAGAAACAGTACGATAAAAAATAACCGGAACAACGCCGGATACCGGAACATATCCATGAAGGGCAGACTATGATACAGCCAACTTCTCAGAAAGAAATAATCTCCGAATGAAATGCCCATAAAGATTAATGCAATTCCGAAAATCGCTAATACCTTTTTCTCTGGCCGGAACATCAATTGTGTAACTACCAGCAAAAAGGCTCCCAAGCCAAAATAAACATTGACCATAGAAAGGTCTGTCTGCCAGAAGTCGGTGTCCGGGGAAATCATGAAGGGAAACAACAACGTTAATAATCCTTGCGGAGAAAAAGGAACCAGTTGCACTTGCGCCAGCGTCAATCCCTCCGTCCGGTTGATCAGTGGCATACTTTCCAGAAAAAAGCGGATAAAACACAGACTCTGCAATAAAAATAAAAATACCGCCAGGCTGTGCAGCATAAATACCTTTTTACAAAAATTATACTTTTTCTGCAATCCGTTTTTTACCATCATCCAGATAAAAATGACGAGCAGAGAATATCCGATGGTCAGAAAAAAAGCCGGATAACCTCCCGTAAGGAGTAGCATCATCGTTAGCGACAAACCAGCAGCGGCGTGAATGTCGGGTGCTCTCCATAGTTGATAATAATAATTTAAAATCCACGGTATCCAGGCCGCACTGATAATGTAAGTAAGATGTTGAGCGTTGCCCACCATAAAGCCACTGCCTGCGTACAGCAAGCCAATGACCAACGCTGTATTCAGTGACCAGTCCAGTGTTTTCCCCAGTTTTTTAAATCCCCAGAAACCGATAATTGCGTGCAGCACAAACTCCAGTCCAATCGTATAAACATTGTATCCGAGAAAATAGCCAATCAACCATACCGGCGGATACAACGATCCACTTTGCGGATCAATACCGAGCGGATAACCAAGATTGATGTAAGGGTTCCAGAGGGGGAGCAAGTGTGCCTGTAATAAGTCGCCCACCAATTGACGCATGGGAAAAAACCAGTTCAGCATATCCCATTTCATAGCATAAATTCCGAAGCTGACCGGCCAGTAAAACAAGATGACCACCAAAACGGCCAATGCGATTTTTACAGTTTTTCTTTGCCGGTTTTCAGGCCACGCCATCGGGGAAGGTTAAAAGTTAGAAGTACTATTGTTAATGCTGGAGTCTGTCACTAAAAATAACAAATTAAAAATGGACAAAAGTAGGAAGTTTAGCGCAAGCGTATTTTTGCTTTTTACAAAAAATATAGAGACAAACGCTGCGCCTGCCTTTGGAATAAATGGTGCTCTGTTCCTTTGATAGATCGACCAGTTCTCAGCGGAGACTCATTATTCATTCCTGCTTTCCAATTCTTTCCTCAGCTTCAAAATCTCCTCTTTTAAGGCGCTATTCTCATCGTACATTTCATTCAGCTTATTCCGTAATTCATTCATGGCCTCTTCGTCTTCTCCCGCCTTTTCCATAGGAGGCGGAGCCAGGGCTTCCGGCGTCAAGTCCGCTGCTCTTTCAGCGGGCACCATCGGTTTTTCGACGGGAGACTCCATCACTTCTTTTTCTTCTACTTCCATTACCTCTTCCATTCCGACCATTTTTTTCAGATCCCTCAGTCCCTCTCCGCCTTCAATAAAAATAGCTCCCAGATAGGCCAGTGGTATAATGAAAATCAATGCAACGCACAATCGTGCAAAGCCGGTCATTTTTAATTTTGCCATTTTTTATTTTTTTATTTTAAAAACGTGATAAGGAAGCCTGAATTGTTCAATCCAATCATACTGAAAAACAGATCACCTGATTTTTAACTAAAACAATTATTCCATCGCCTAAGTTCGCTGACCAGCAAATTCCCTTTCAAAGATAGAACGTTCTAAAATAATAACCTATAAAGCTACAAACATTGAAGAATCTCTGCGTCCCTCTGCGCGACAAAAAAACCGCACAATCTCCTCCTCTTTCACTAAAAAAACCATACAATTCTCTAATACAAGAAATACACGGTCGCTCTGCGCCCTTTGCGCGACAAAAAAACCGCACAACCTCCTCCTCTTTCACTAAAAAAACAGACAATTCCTAATACAAGAAACCCACGATCGCTCAGCACCTCTCTGCGACCTCAGCGCGACAAAATTCACAAACATCACTCCCCACCAGCACCCTCACCATCTCCCTGTGGCATAAAATTCAAACTATATCCGATTTTCTGTGAAGGCCCTTTATCATCGTCATCATAATCCTCCCAGTCCGTTACCTCCCGCATAAACTCCTCCATGTGTCTGACCAGAAAGGGCGGTTTAATTTCCTCCGGACGGTAGATCGCAATCGTCTTTGGTGGTTTAGGCTGACCGTACCCCTCAATCACCGGATAAGTAATCATCGCCATTACCTTACCGTTGAAAAGTTGTTGATAAATTAACGAACCATTGTGTTTAATCAAAGGACGTTTTACCTCCTTATTTATTTTTTCGTAAATCCCGCTTTTTTCTTCTCCCAGGCTTAATACGATCGCCTCCAGGTTGTGAACATCATCCTTTATCTCGATCTCTCCCTCCAGGGCCGTCTCGTCGAGCATCCTTTGCAGTTCAGATTTGATGGTTTCCTTCAGTCCGGATTTCCAGCGTTCACGGTAATGAACCGTATTGCTTAGAATTTCCTGATATTCTTTAACTTTTCGTTTTAAATTGGTTAGATCTTCCATATAATTTTTTATAATGAATAATTAATTAACAAACTATAACGAACGTTTTCTGCATCTCCAAAATCTATTAAACCACTTCTTTGATACGCTCCACATACTTATCGGGTCCTCCAAAATCAAACTAATGAAAACTTTCCCCGTAACATCAAATATATTGATATTTTTGTAGAATATGAATCAAGCTTATATTTTTGATGCCATCCGGACTCCTCGCGGCAAAGGTCGCCAGGGAGGAGCACTTTATGAATGCAAACCTATTGATCTGGTCAAGCGTCTGCTAGAGGCCTTGGTTGATCGTAATAATTTACCCACCAAAGAGGTAGAAGATTTAATTTTAGGTTGTGTAACGCCAGTGGAAGATCAGGGAGCAAACCTGGCCAAGGCCGCGCTGTTATATGCCGGCTGGGATGATCGGGTTTCTGGTTTTCAACTCAATCGTTTCTGTGCCTCTGGTCTGGAAGCTATCAATCTGGCTGCCGGGAAAATTCGCTCCGGCTGGGAAGAACTAATTGTTGCCGGTGGAGTAGAGAGCATGAGTCGGGTTCCTATGGAAAGCGATCGGGGCGCCCTTTTATTTGATCCGGCAGTTATCAGTAAAATTGGCTATGTACCACAAGGAATTTCTGCTGACCTGATTGCCACCAGGGAATCTTTCTCCCGTGAAGACCTTGATTTTTATGCACTTCAGTCTCAGACCAGAGCCGCCTTTGCGTGGGAGAATGGTTATTTTGACAAATCGATTATTCCTATCTTAGATCAGAATGGACTGCTGATTTTAGATAAAGATGAACATATACGTCCCGGAACATCGCTCGAAAAACTGGCAGCATTACCGCCTGCTTTTAAAAAGGCAGGTGAATCCGGCTTTGACTTCTTAGCATTGGAAACTTATCCCGAAATTGAAAAAGTAAAACACGTTCACACCGCCGGCAATTCCTCCGGAATCGTAGACGGCGCCGGACTTACCCTGATTGGTTCCAAAGAAAAGGGAAAAGCCCTTGGCCTGAAACCCAGAGCCATCATCCGGGCAGCCGCCGTATCTGGTTCCGAACCAACCATCATGTTACAGGGTCCCATTCCAGCAGTAAACAAAGCACTAAAGATTGCAGGAATGAGCGCCTCTGATATCGACCTCTGGGAAATGAACGAAGCCTTCGCAGCCCCCGTTCTTAAATTACAAAGAGCATTCAATATCGATCAGGATATTCTGAACGTCAACGGCGGAGCCATCGCAATGGGGCATCCGCTTGGAGCTACCGGCGCCATGCTCCTCGGTACCCTCCTCGACGAAATGGAGCGCCGTAAACTAACCGTCGGACTGGTCACCCTCTGCGTCGGCGGCGGCATGGGCATCGCCACCATCATCGAACGCACATAAAAAAAGTCCCAAAAGGACACACATAAACAAGTCCCATAGGGACGCCACATAGGTGCCCCCAAAAAGGACACAATATAAACAAGTCCCATAGGGACGACATATAGGTGCCCCTCACAGGGAAACCACATAAACAAGTCCCATAGGGACGCCACATAGGTAACCCCCCCGAAAGGACACACATAAACAAGTCCCATAGGGACGACATATAGGTACATGATAAAATATACAAAAGACACCAACAACATCGTAACCCTCACCCTCGACATGGGCGAGCGCAACGTCAACATCATCAACCACGAAAAGGCCCTGGCCTTCGAAGCCGTAGTAGATCACCTCAAAGATCAAAAAGCCAGGCACCAGCTAAAAGGCATCATCATCACCTCCGCAAAAAAGAACTTTCTCGAAGGTGGAGATCTGGACTACCTGTATAAAGTCAATGATCCCAAAAAAATATACAAACTGGCCCAGGACCTCAAAACACTCTATCGCGACCTCGAACAACCAGGCGTCCCCATCGTGGCCGCTATCAATGGAAAAGCGTTAGGAAGTGGTTTTGAACTCGCGCTGGCCTGTCACCATCGCATCGTTCTGGATGACCAGAAAATCAGGCTCGGTCACCCCGAAGTAAAACTCGGAATGATGCCCAATGGTGGAGGAACCATCCGGTTGATGTGGCTGCTGGGAATAGAAAAAGCATTTCAGATTCTGACCAGCGGGCAGTCCTATCCGCCACGGGGCGCCCTCGAATTAGGGATGGTAGATGCACTTGCCAAAGACGAAAAAGATATGATTGACCAGGCAAAAAAATGGCTGGTAGAAAATCAGGGGCAATCTCGACCATGGGATGATCCTGAAAGAGGAAAGATCATCGGTGGAACGGCCCGTAAACCCGATGCCGCCCGTCGCATTCAGGCACTCTCCGCAAAGTTGATTGCCGAAACAAATAACAATTATCCCGCACCGTTGGCTATTTTAAATACTTTGGTGGAAGGAAGTCTGGTAGATTTCGATACTGCCAGTACCATTGAAAGCCGTTATTTTGCCCAGTTGGTCTGCGGAACGGTTTCTAAAAATATGACCAAAGCATTCTGGTATGATTATAATAAAATAAAATCCGGGCTGAGCCGTCCACGTGGTTTTGGTCGCTTCCGTCCGCGTCGGGTAGGAATCGTTGGAGCTGGGAAAATGGGCTCAGGAATTGCGTTCTCTTGTCTGTTGCGCGGGATTGAAGTAGTGCTGAAAGATATTTCCAAATCGGTCGCAGCACGGGGGCGTGAATTTGTGGAGAACCGCCTGGAAGAGATCGTTCAGGAAGGTAAAATTTTGCCCGGAGAAAAAATCGCCTTACTCGAAAAAATGACCACGACTGATAAATCGGCGGAATTCGAAACTTGCGATCTGGTAATCGAAGCGGTATTTGAAAATAAAAATCTAAAAGCCAAAGTACTGCGGGAAGCGGAAGTTCACATGGACGAATATGCTTTTTACGCATCCAATACGCTTTCAATTCCTATTACCAAACTGGCAGATAGTGCGACGCATCCGGAAAATTTTATTGGCTTGCATTTCTTTGCACCAGCGGACAGAGTTCATCTCGTAGAAGTTGTCAAAGGCGCCGCTACTTCGGACGAAACAGTAGCCCGGGCCTTCGATTTTGTTCGGGCGATTAAGAAAACACCGATCATTGTAAAAGACAACTGGGGATTCTACGCGGCGCGAGTTCAAAATACTTATATCCTCGAAGGCATCACCATGCTGAATGAGGGGTACAGTCCCGCGCTGATAGAAAATATGGGAAAGCAGGCCGGTATGGCCAAAAGTGCGTTGGCTATGGCAGACGAGGTATCTTTAGAAATTGTGGTGAAATACGAAGAGCAAGCCGCAGAACTTTACGGTAGCAAATATGTTCAGCATCCTGCCGTATCGGTTTGCCGCACCATGATCGACGAATTAAAAAGGCTGGGAAGTCATAAAAAAGAAGGTTTTTATCAATATCCCGAAAATGAAAATCCATATATCTGGCCGGAACTGACCGAACATTTTCCCAGTACCAAAGAATCTTACGACCGTAAAAAACTGACCGAAAGACTGCTTTTCGCGCAGGTGATCGAAGCCGTTTGGTGTTTGCAGGAAAAGGTAATTGGTACGGTCGCCGAAGCCAATCTGGGTAGTATTCTCGGTTGGGGATTTCCCGCTTTCAAAGGGGGCGCATTGCAGTACATCGATGATTATGGACTACAGAATTTCGTGGATCGTTGTGAGGTTTTTGAAAAACGGTACGGTCAGCGCTTCTCGGTGCCGCCACTGCTGAAACGAAAACTAAAAAGTGAGCATAAAAAGATGACCGACATCGAACCGCAGGGGTGATATATTTTCATAAAAAACTTTGTGTGCTTCGGCCCTTAGTGGCAAAACAAAAAACGCAAAGAATCTTGATTGAAAATACCTGATAATTTAGTGCCTTCGGCGTTAGCTTTTAGCCACCAAAGAAAATGAAAAAACACCATTACCAAACCAAAACCATCTGGACTGGAAATCGTGGCCACGGCACCAAGTCCTACCATGCCTACGATCGTCATTTCGACATTAAAATAAAAAATAAACCCACCATTCACGGTTCTTCCGATCCCGCTTTTTCAGGAGATCCGGCCTGCCATAATCCGGAAGAACAATTCGTTGCCGATTTGTCTTCCTGTCACATGCTTTGGTACCTTCATCTGTGCGCAACCCAAGGAATTGTCGTGACCAGTTATGTGGATACGGCCAGCGGAGTAATGGAAGAAAATAAAGACGGAAGTGGTCAGTTTGTAGAAGTGGTACTACGTCCGGAGATAAAGATCGAAAAAGAACAAATGATCCACCAGGCAATTCATTTGCATAAAAGTGCCCACGAATATTGCTTTATTGCTCGGTCCGTAAATTTTCCGGTTCGTTGCGAGCCGGAAATTAAAGCTGTTACGGAGTAATGCCCTTTTTTTACAAAAGAGTGCTCAATAAATTTGTGGCAATTACCTATTGTGATTGATAGCTACGCTTAATACTTATTTTTATGTTTGAAGGAAGCCAACTGGCGAATAGCCAACGGCTAACGGCATTAATACCCTCCAATTTATAACACCCCCTATAAATCCTTTAAAAACGTAGCTACCGGAATATTCTTTTTATCCTCTGCGATCATAAAAGGAGTTCGTCCACTGGCATCCTGGTCAGTAGTTTTGGCGCCATTTTCCAGCAGCAACCTGGCAATCTCCGGTGTACTGTATTGAGCCGCGTAATGCAGTGCCGTTTTAGCTCTTTTGTTTTTAACTTTCACACTTACGCCCAGATCCACTAAATATTTAACAATGTCTGTTTCACCGCTTTTGACAGCGTACATCAGTGCCGTTTTATCCTGATATAGAATGTCCGGATCTGCATCTTCTTCCATCAAAAATTTCACAATGTCCAGTCTGGAACGACCGATGGCAAAGTGCAGCAAAGTAAATTTCTCTCCCTCAAAAGGCGCATCAATATCGTGATCGTATAAATATCCTTTTATAACAATTAAATCTCCCTCGTTAATCGCTTTCAGGACCAGTGGAATACCGTCTTCCACTTTTTCTTTTTCTACAGGTTTTTTGTCAGGAACTGTCTCCCGGACTGGTGCCACCGGAACATCATCCGCATCACCTGCGCTCATATTTGGAGTGGTCCCACCTTCCTGATTTGCCAGAACCGGCGTTTCTTCCGGCTCTTTCACCATAATCATTTCTTCGCGGTCTCCCGTAGCATTCACTTTATAAAAGCGATTCGGACCTGTTTTCAGAATAGCATTAAATCCTTTACTCTTTACCTGTTTGCCATGTTTTACATCGATGGGAATTAAGCGACCTTCATACAATGGTGCAATTTCTTCCACAATGGTATGACCTACTACAATGTGTTCCGCCTGGTAAACGTCCAGAATATTTTGCAGGTCGTCGTTACTCAGTTCTTCTTTAAAATAGCCACGGTACCATAACGGACCGTCCTTAGCAAAAACCATCGGCGTAATTTTATTGTTTGATTGTAACTCAATGAGCCGGAACGATTCTCCCATAAATTGCTGTGCAATCTTATTGACGTCTTTTATACTTAATCCATTTTTGGCGAAAGCCGGAGAAATTCCACCGTGCGTAAAGATCGTATTACCAATCTTTACAACTACATTTTTGGTGCGCAACCAACGACCTAATTCGGTATTTTTTTCGTACAAATCCCGGATAGGAATTTCCATTTTGTCCGCTACTCTTTTATATTTTGTAACGGCAAAACGTTCGTCTCCCCGCATGTTCATCTCTTCGTGGTTACCGATAATAAAGTGTACCTGACCACCCGCTCTTTTTGCTTCCTCTTCCAGTTTATAAATTAACCACAAACAAGCCGTCACGTGCTCACCGCGATCAAAAAAGTCGCCTACCAGCACTAAATGTCCATCACCAAAACTCCAGCGGAAGCGATCATCAATCACCCCATTACTTTTCAGAGTAGAAGCAAAGGCACTGAAGTTTCCTTCAATATCTGAAATAGCAAACAATTTATCTGTTTCCGGATAAACGGAAGGGGCTGGTTGATGTTCTTTTCTTAATGGAAATTTAAAACCAATTTGACCAGCCGGATCTATTTTACAATATAAACTGATAAAGTCATCGGCTTCAAAGACCTCTTCATCCATTTGACAAAGATTGGCCGAAACCATAAAGTTACGCACGACAATCTTTTCTCCCTTATAAAAAACATAAGGACCATCTACCATCGTACGAAAGTCTGCGGGTTTTGTATCCGCGGCGTGTAGTGCATTTCCGGAGGATAATAAAATCAGCATACCGGCAACCAGAGACAGCAGCCGTAAGGAGGAAATATTTATCAGTTTTCTAGTATTCATGTTTGTCGGTTTTGATTCCGTTAACCTAACGTATGCCGGGTTAAATCTGTTTTATCTTTTTTGTATAAAGATTTCCAGACATAAGGATTTGATTCTTGGACTATTAATAGTAGCTGATGTAACACTAAAACGGTGCCTTTTCGGGGAATTAACGGGATTTTAAGAAATTCTGCTCCATAATTTAATTTTTTTACCGTGGGTTTCCAAATAGGTTTTTAATGGTAAATGATATGGTTTCTCCAATTTTGGGTCGTCTTCCAGAATGCGGTTGGCAATTTCACGGGCGACCTGAAGAATTTTTCCATCCTGCGCAAGATTCGCAATTTTAAAGTCCAAGATACCACTTTGCTGGGTACCTTCAATATTTCCGGGCCCACGGAGTTTTAAATCTGCTTCCGAAATATCAAATCCATTATTGGTCCTCACCATCGTCTCTATCCGGAATTTTGCGTCTTTGCTCAATTTAAAACTGGACATCAGAATACAGTAAGACTGATCGGCACCCCGACCGACCCGGCCCCGCAACTGATGCAGTTGTGACAGCCCGAACCTTTCCGTATTCTCAATCACCATCACCGAAGCGTTGGGAACATTGACTCCGACCTCAATCACCGTTGTGGCTACCATAATCTGCGTTTCTCCCCGCACGAATCTTTGCATCTCAAAATCCTTGTCTTTCGCCTTCATCCGGCCGTGGACCACACTGATCTGATATCCTTTATCAATGGGAAAATCCCGGCTCAAACTCTCAAACCCTTCTTCTAAATTTAACAAATCCAGCGTCGCCGACTCTTCGATCAAAGGATAAACCACGTAGATTTGTCTGCCTTTTTCAATCTCCTGCTTCATAAAGCCAATCATCCGCAACCGGTTATTTTCGGTCTGATGAATTGTTTTGATTTCCTTCCGGCCCGGCGGTAATTCGTCGATGACCGACACGTCCAGATCTCCGTATAAGGTCATCGCCAGTGTCCGCGGAATCGGCGTAGCGGTCATGACCAGTACGTGGGGCGGATAGGGCTTACTTTTCATCCAGAGCTTGGCCCGTTGGGCTACCCCGAAACGGTGCTGCTCGTCCGTGATGGTGAGTCCCAGATTTTTAAAAACTACCCAATCTTCAATCAGGGCATGGGTGCCGACCAGAATATGAATATCGCCAGCTTCCAGTTCGGCCAGCAAGGCTTTTCTTTTTTTACCTTTAATACTACCCGATAGAAAACCGACTTTCAGAGGACTGTCCTCCAGATATTCCTGGAGTGCCGTATAGTGTTGCTGTGCCAGAATTTCGGTGGGTGCCATCATGCAGGCCTGAAAACCATTATCGAGAGCGATGAGCATACACATTAGTCCGACGATGGTTTTTCCACTCCCCACGTCGCCCTGCAGGAGCCGGTTCATCTGCACCCCAACACCCATATCTTTCCGGATTTCTTTGATCACTCTTTTTTGGGCGCCGGTCAGTTCAAAAGGAAGTTTATTTTTATAAAAATTATTAAAATGTTCGCCAATGGTATCGAACGAATATCCCAGAATCGCATTTTTCCTGCGACCTTTTAATTGTAAAAGACGAAGTTGTAAAAAAAACAATTCTTCAAATTTCAATCGTTTGACGGCCAGGTCCAGTTCTGCCTGTGATTTTGGAAAATGAATTTGCCGGATCGCCAGAAAGCGGGAAGGAAATTTAAATTTTTTAACCAAATAATCGGGCAGGTTTTCGGGTAAGTCTTCCGGCGTGATTTGTCCGAAAACATGCACCATCATTTTTCGGCGGGCTTTCATATCCAGACCCCCATTGTTGAGTTTGTCCGTGCTGTGATAAACGGGCGCAAAAGTGGCCGCCTGTTTGGTATTGGCTACAGAAACAGCTTCCATTTCCGGATGCGGCAGGCTGAGTTTGCCACGAAAATTATTAATCTTGCCAAAGACCACGTATTCCATCCCGACCGTCAGTGCTTTTTCGATCCACTGTGCACCTTTAAACCAGACCAATTCGATGGCGCCCGTTTCATCGCGTAGCCGCCCTACGAGTCGTTTTGCCCGTCCACTGCCTTCGTTGGTCAGCCGGCGCAAAGTACCTTTCAGCTGAACCGTTTCACTGTCCGGACGCAGATTTCCAATTTTATGGAACTGTGTTTTATCGACGTAACGAAAAGGGTAGTGGTGCAGCAAGTCTTCGTACGTAAAAATCCGTAATTCTTTTTTTAGCAGCTCTGCCCTTTTCGGACCAACCCCTTTCAGATAGGTAAGGGAACTTTTTAGTATGTTTTGGTGGTTAGACATGCGTATAAAGAAAATTATAAAAACAAAAGTAATCTTTTTTAGTAACGACCAATTAATAAGTCCGTCATCTTGGCTAGGAAGAATTTAAGCTAGACGAGTTAAAAAACGTAGACATAGCCTAGCTATGGCGAGGCTTTTTAACGAAGTATAGCTTAAATTCTTTTAGCCACAGATGTGGAAGTTATTATTTGATCGTTACTAAATCAATCCTCTCGCTTTCAGTTCCAGATATTTATTGATAGAATTAACCGCCAGTTCTTCCGGTCGCGTCAGGATGGCCTGAATACCAAACTGCTTTAATTGCTGCACCATGGCCGTTTTATCAGCCAGATAATTTCGCGCAATAGTTTGGGTGTAAATGCCTTCCGTATCGGCAACCGTTTCCTCCGAAAATTTCCGAATTTCTGAATTGTCAAAAAATACGACGACTAACAAATGCAGGGTATTTATTTTTCTTAACACCGGCAGTACCCGTTCCAGTGCGTAGGTACTTTCAAAGTTGGTAAATAATAATAAAAGACTCCGGCCTTTGATTAATTTTCTGGAGGCGTGGTACAATAATTCGTAATTGGCTTCTCCGGCTCTTTCTTTTTCCCGGTATAGCGCCGCCATAATTTTATTTAGTTGATTGGCTTTTCTTTCCGCTTTGATCGTGGTTCCCATCACATCTGAAAAACTCAATAATCCGGCGCGATCATCTTTTTGCAGTACAATATTGGAAATGACCAGTGAGGTATTAATGGCGTAATCCATCAGGCTCAATCCGTTGAAAGGCATTCTCATCACCCGGCTTTTATCAATTACACAATATACCTGTTGCGCTCTTTCATCCTGATACGCGTTGACCATCAACGTGCCGCGGCGACTACTCGCTTTCCAGTTGATACTCCGGTAGTCATCTCCCCGTACGTAACTTTTAATCTGCTCGAATTCGTAGCTGTGACCAAGCCGGCGGATTTTTTTTATTCCCTTTTGGGTCGTAACCCGGTCAAAAGCCTTGAGTTCCAGTTGCTTCATTTGAATAACAGAAGGATAAACGGGAACGGCGGCCGGTTCGGTAAATTGTATTCGGCGCTGAATTAATCTTATTTCTGAACTAAGAAAAATATTGATGGCGCCAAAAATATATTCTCCCCGTTGCAGCGGTCGTACGTCGTAATGAATCGTCTCATTTTCATTGCTTGCCAGCCGAATAATAATTTTGAAATCTCTTTTTTGTAACTGCGTGGGTAGCTCATCAATAATTTCGAGTAATAAATTCTGGGTAGAAACATTGATAATGTCCAGATGAATGTTGTTGGACTCACCGAGCGATAAAATTTTTGGCGTACGCCGGATGGCACGGATATATTCTTTATTATTAAACAATAACAAAAAATCTACAAATAGTAAAATAATAGCGATCAGTAAAACAGCCTTAATCACCGGAAACAATATTGGCACAAAAAAACTGGCCGCAAATAATCCGGAGATTATTCCAAAGCAAATAAAAAAACGGTTCGTTAAGAAAAGATTATTCCAAAATTTCATGTGCAATATTTTATCTCGGCACCTCAATTTTTTTAACAATATCATTTACCACGTACTCCTGATCGTAGCCTTCCATCTCGCGCTCCGGTGTCAGAATGACCCGATGATTCAAAACCGGATAAGCTACGTACTGAATATCATCCGGCGTAACAAAATCACGACCGTTCATTGCGGCAATCGCTTTGGCAGATTTAAGAATAGCCAGCGAAGCACGGGGAGAAGCACCCAAAAATAAGTCTCCATTA
>CAKZUV010000188.1 GCA_937921555.1 uncultured Saprospiraceae bacterium | reverse complement strand
CCGTAATAATGACGGGCCACTCTGGCCTTCAAGTGCGTACGGATCAGCGGTGTAATTTTTTTCAGTTCTTCCTCGGTAATCTTTACTCCTTTATCTTTGGCGTAATCCGCTAAATCTTTAATCATCTGATCGGTGACCCGGTAGGATTTCATCCAGTTGCCGATAGAATAATCTTTAAATCTATCCGTCTGATTTTCGAGTTGGCGATATACAAACTGCGGAATATGTTCCCGGAGTTCCAGAAAATTCCGGTTGAGTTCCAGCGAGTCAACGGGTACAAAAATATCCGGCGTAATTCCGCCACCGCCGTACACCACTCTTTTATCTTTTTTGGTATAAAATTTAAGCGTGTCCAGTACTTCGATACTATCCTGACTAAAAAGTTCGCCCGAAATTACCCGATTGGCAATATCGCCATCGTAGTCATTTCCCGGTTCGTAAGATTTCTGGATAGAACGACCGGTTGGCGTAAAATAACGGGCTACGGTCAGCCGAAGCGCCGATCCGTCACTCAGGGTGTACTGCTCCTGTACCAGTCCTTTCCCAAAAGAACGACGCCCCACAACCACCCCGCGATCCCAGTCCTGCACGGCACCCGCCATAATTTCGCTGGCAGAAGCAGAACCTTCGTCGATCAATAAAGCAATGTTTCCTATTTCAAAAAAGGCGCGTCCCGTGGTTTCGTAATCACTTCTGTTTACCGTTCGTCCTTCGGTGTACACCAGTAACTGTTGTTTTTCGTCAAATAACTGACTGAGCATCTTGGTAGCTTCCTGCAAATAACCACCAGGATTCTGGCGCAGATCAATCACCAGATCTTTCAGACCTTCTTTCTCGACCATATATTCCAGCGAATCCATAAATTCAATATGAGTAGTCGCACTGAAACGGTTTACTTTGATGTATCCGGTTTTTTCGTCCAGCATATAAGCAATGTCTACACTGTTGATGGGAATTTCATCTCTTTCCACGTCAAAATATAACAATTCATTTTCGCCTTTTCGCTGAATACCCACTTCTACCGTGGTACCTCTCTCGCCTCTTAGTTTGGTGACAATTTCCGGAAAGGTAATATCCACTCCGGCCACGATACTGTCTTCGATGGTAATGATTTTGTCATTGGCCTGGATACCCACTTTATCAGAAGGACCACCGCTGATGGGAGATACGACTAAGATCGTGTCATCGACCATCAGAAATTCAATTCCGACTCCCTCAAAATTTCCCTGCAATTGTTCGTTCACCTGTTTGAGATGTTCAGCGTCGATATAGCTGCTGTGAGGATCCAGGTCATCCAGGATCGTACGGATGGCCTTGTCTACTAATTTGTCCCGGTCCACCTCGTCCACATAACGATTTTCAATGTATCGTAAAAGTTCTTCGATTTTACTTCCTTCGTGGATTGATGCATTCTGGCTGGAGCTGTAACTACTTTTGGTTTGGATCAGCGGAATTTTTTGCATCTTCATCCCGATGACCATTCCTCCTACTACCATCAAAGACATCAATAGTGGAATCCAGACTTTCAGGGTGCGCGGACTGGCTGGAGAGGGGTTCGAATCGGGGGTGTTAATCATGGTAACAAAAATAATATTATTTTTCCTAAGTCCTCTGCGTGCGGATCGTTCATTATAAAAAAATTCCCGATATTACACTATCATTACCTAATCAGGTTATTTGGGATATTGAAGTTGTTTAAACATAAAAAATAAATTAACCACTATGGAAATAGACGAAATCGATCGAAAAATTTTATCTGTTTTGATGCACAATGCCAAGCTTCCCTATACGGAAGTGGCCAAGGAAGTACACGTTTCCGGTGGTACGGTCCACGTACGGATGAAAAAAATGGAAGAAATGGGCATTATTAAGGGTTTTCAACTCGTTATTGACCCAACCAAACTTGGTTATGATATTACGGCGTATTTAGGAATCTACCTGGAGAAAAGTTCGTATTACGAAGAGGTGATTAAAGCTTTACGGGATATTCCGGAAATGGTCAGTGCTCATTATACGACGGGTAATTACAGTATTTTTGCCAGAATTGTTTGTCGTGACACGAAACACTTACTGGAAATACTGCACAATAAAGTACAAAAAATCAGCGGCATACAGAGAACGGAAACCTTTATTTCTTTAGAAGAGAATATCAATCGTCCTTTAAATTTACTTTTTAGAAAATGAAAATTAATAAAATATCCACTTTCTTATTGACCTTTTCACTCATATCTGCCCTGACCGCCACCGGACAATCCAATAAAACCTATGCTGGTTATCGGGTTTATCTGTCAGATTTGGAGATCCTGCGACAAACAGATGATATGCTTAAAATATCTTTTCGGACGGTCAATACCGGACGACAGGATCTGGAATTTGGGCAGGAGAACAGCGAGAGTATGCAAAAAATGGTGGTTCGTTTTGATCCCGCTTTTGAGAATGGTAAAATGCAGCCTCACATCCAGGATATTATTTCTTCTTTACGAAAACAGGAATTTGCGGTCGTCGCCGGAAAAATCAGTCCAAAACGGGAAATGGAAGTTAAACTCACCAACGGCAACAGCGGGGCTGCGCCCTCCCCTTCAGAAATCATTTCTACCAATACTCCCACCGTCTCTGACCCCAAGCCAGTTATTGAAAAGGATGAAAAAGAAAAAGAAACCATGACCGGTACCAGTACTATTTCAGATGAGTCACTTTATTTTGACCCCGAAACCTGTCCTGATTTACAGATTGAATCCATTCGGATCGTAAAGCAAAAAAAGAATTATGTAACCATCGAATACACCATTAAAAACACTGGAAAAGGTCCAGCCAACATCGAAGGAACTGCCAAAGGGGAAGAGGATAATATTGCCGTCAAAGCATTTATGACCAGTTCGAGCAAATTAAACAAGGGCGCCCTGGTACTCGGTGGTGACGTGGTTGGCAACCGGTCCAAAAATGCCGGACCGCTACTGCCCGGTGAAACCCATACCGCTAAAATCCGCATCGATACTAATACCATGACCAAATTTACCCCCGTCATTATTCTTGAACTGGATACTTTTGGTCAGGTCCGGGAGTGTGACGAAACGAATAATAAAAATCATATCAAAGTCCGCTAAAAACAGTATTTTGGTGCCAACTTTTAGCACCTGAAATGGTTGTTAAGAGGTTGTCTGCTACCAAATTATAAACTAAGTATTCAGTTGTCTGACCTGTCGGGCAATTAAATATGCGTTAACCAAATACTTATGAGTAAACCCACGATACTGGTCACCGGAGCGGGTGGTCAGATTGGTACGGTACTAACCGAATCTCTGCAAAAAAGATATGGATCCGATCAGGTCATTGCTACCGATATCCGGCCGGCTGCTTCGTCAAATGGCATTTTTGAACAGCTTGATATCATGAACCGGGATCGTCTTTCCCAACTCATCAAAGATTATAAAATCACACAAATCTATCACCTAGTAGCGATCCTTTCGGCCAAAGGTGAAAAAGATCCGCTGCGTACGTGGCAGATCAATATGGACAGTTTGTTTAACGTGCTGGAAGCCGCCCGTACCCACAATATTGACCGGATATTTTTTCCCAGCTCCATCGCCGCTTTTGGTCCGAACGCTCCGGCTTTTAACACACCACAGTTCAGCTATCTGGATCCCACCACCGTTTATGGCATCAGTAAGGTGGCCGCAGAGAACTGGTGTAATTATTATTTTGTAAAATATGGCCTGGATATTCGTTCCCTGCGGTATCCCGGAATCATCAGCTATCAGTCTAAAGCGGGTGGCGGTACGACCGATTATGCGGTAGATATTTTTCGGGCCGCGCTGGATCATGGCAAGTTTACCTGCTTCTTAAAAGCTGATTCTAAACTGCCTATGATTTACATGGAAGACGCAGTACGAGCTACCATGGAATTGATGGAATGTCCCAGCAACCAGATAAAAGTCAGAACGAGCTATAATCTGGCCGGACTGAGTTTTACGCCACAGGAAATAGCCGACGAAATAAAAAAACATCTTCCCGATTTTACAATTCAGTACGAACCGGATTTCCGGCAGGCAATCGCCGATTCCTGGCCGGCTAGTATTGATGATTCAAAGGCGCGGAAAGACTGGGGCTGGCAACCAACCTTTGACCTGGCGAAGATGACGGAGGAGATGTTGGGACAGTTGAGGAAGAAGGTGGATGTGTAGAGGTGTTGAATCGTTTATTTGTTGATTTGTTGAATCGTTTATTTGTTTTACCGAATGACAGCCAGCTAAAAAATCTCGAAACCTCCCCTCCGGGGTCGGGGTAATTTTTTGAGATTTTTTGCCAGCAATAAAGCGTATCTGGACGGGACGTCCAAACGAACAGGACGGGAGGTCCAGACGAACAGGCAGGGAGCGTTCATTCAACCGTACCCGAGGTAACCTGGCGCATCGCGTATTTCGTAACCAATACCTGATTAACCGATAAACTTTCATTAATACAGAAAATTAAAAAAAGTCTCAATAGCTAACCAAAAACTTCATAATTATTCAAAATAACTAAACAAAAAATACCATGTTTTCACCCCGTACTGATTTACAATCTGAAATAAATGACCTCCGCGAAGCGGGACTCTACAAAGAAGAAAGAGTCATTACGACGCCGCAATCCGCCGAGATTTCTACGACTGAGGAAAAGGAAGTTTTAAACTTCTGCGCGAATAATTACCTGGGACTCTCTTCCCATCCGGAGGTTATTCGGGCGGCAAAGGAGGCGATTGATTCCCATGGTTTTGGGATGTCTTCCGTCCGGTTTATTTGTGGAACGCAGGATATTCACAAGGAGCTGGAGCAAAAAACGGCGGCATTTCTCGGTATGGAAGATACGATTCTATACGCTGCTGCTTTTGATGCCAACGGCGGATTATTTGAGCCCTTGCTGACCGCCGAGGATGCGATTATTTCTGATGCGCTCAACCACGCTTCGATCATCGATGGCATCCGTCTTTGCAAAGCAAAAAGGTATCGATATCTGACCAACGATATGGAAGATCTCGAAAAGCAACTCATTGCTGCCAAGGGTGCCCGCCGGAGAATGATCGCCACCGATGGCGTATTCAGCATGGATGGCACCATCGCACAGATTGACAAAATTTGTGATCTGGCAGACAAATATGATGCGATGGTCATGGTGGACGAATGCCATTCTACCGGCTTTGTTGGAAAGACGGGACGGGGTACACACGAGTACCGTAACGCGATGGGACGGGTGGACATTATCACCGGAACTTACGGTAAAGCCCTGGGCGGTGCGAGTGGTGGTTTTACCGCAGCCCGGAAAGAGATTGTAGAAATTCTGAGACAAAAATCCCGGCCTTATTTGTTTTCCAATACACTGGCTCCGGCAATTGTAGGAGCAGCGATCAAAGTGCTTGACTTACTCGAATCCTCCACGGCATTGCGTGATAAACTGGAGGAAAATACCAGATTTTTCCGATCCGAAATGACCGCAGCGGGGTTTGATATTATTCCGGGAGACCACCCTATCGTTCCGATCATGTTGTATGATGCAAAGTTGTCTCAGAATTTTGCGGCAAAATTACTGGATGAAGGAATTTATGTGATTGGATTTTTCTATCCCGTCGTACCCAAAGACCTCGCCCGGATACGGGTGCAAATTTCTGCGGGACACAACCGGGAACAACTGGAACACGCGGTGCGGGCTTTTACCCGAATTGGGAAAGAACTGGATGTGATCAAATAAAAAAACAAAGAAGGCAGCGTCGAATTACCTCTGCTGCCTCCTCGTAAAACCCTATATTCTTGCAGGTTTTGCCATATCTCTGGCAAAACCTGTATTATTTTTAGAATGAAAGTTTAGTTGCTGTTTTGTTTTTAAGAAACGATGGAAAGCGATCGCTAATTTTAGTGCTGTCAAACCTGCTGGAAAAGGTTCAAAATATTGAGGTTGGTTCTTTCCAAAGATATAGACAATAAATATAAAAAACAAATATTCGTTATATTTATTATCTGTTTTTCTGTTATTTAAATGTCACCTTTCACTCACCGGGCTGCACTTTATTTTGTTCCTGACTTTGCGAAAAATATCTTTTCCACTGATTTGCTATCGGACTTTTAGTTAATTAGCCCTCCTTTTTTGTAAAAAGAGGGCTAAAGAAACCAGAGGACGCACAGTCCAGCTGGCAATAAATAGTTTAGCGTGTAAATCACATTTCTTTAGTGAATTTCAAGCTACTTTAGAATTTTAGCCGTTTTCAGTCCCTGCTCTAATCGTTTCAGATGCAGTGGAATGTCCTTGATGGCGTCAATAGACTGCGTGTGGTATTTTTTAAAACTCCCATCTACTACGGTT
>CAKZUV010000187.1 GCA_937921555.1 uncultured Saprospiraceae bacterium | reverse complement strand
CCGCATTTTGGCAAGGGAATTTTGGTTCAAGATGAGGCAAAAAACGTAGACGATGCCATAGCATCGGCGAGGCTTTTTAACGAAATATTGGATCAAAAGGGCCAGCCATAAATCGGGAAGTTATTGTTTTACCATTACTAAGATGGGATTTTGTCAAGAGAGTGTTTCTAGTGTAGTTCTATTTTTAAATTTTCTCTGCTGTAAATGTATAAGTTAGTTTTCTTAAAACAAAATTATTAAAAGAATATTTAATTTTGATATAATTAAAATTTAATAGCTGCTACTCAGTTCCACAATTAAAATCGCATCGTTTTTCCCTGCAATCCGGTCTATTTTTAAATAATAATTTTCCTGCATCCTAAAGGATTTTCCCAACTTAATTTCATTGAAGTGTTGACTAACGACCTTTCCGAGATGATGAAGACTGAAATGTTTGTCGCTTACAAGACTTAAATATCCAAAAAACTGAATAACCATTTCTTTGAAATACTCGGGTTTTTCGTTATTGACGTCTTCCGGAATCCTGAATTGGAAAACCTGCCGGATACTATCACAACCAGATTGCTGGATCTCCAGTTCCATTTTATTTTCAAAAACAATATTCTCAAAAGTTAATTGTCCAGTCTTGGTAAAGCGGTGCTCGATCACTTTTTCGTAAGCAGAACCAAAAATCGGTTCCGCGTGGCCATAGCGGCATTTTTTGGATTCCGTACCGCAGGATAGCATGGTGGAAAGGACCAGGATCAGTAAAAAATAATTCATATTCATATAAAAATGATGCTATGGTGTCAAAAAATGGTGTAAAGTCTATTAATCAGCAACTATTCACTTCCCCGAAAGTACATAACATTTTTACTTTCAAATCCGTTATAAAAACGGAATTATTACAAATATGCTCATAAACCCAATTTGCTTAGTTTTGTGGCTTTTTATACCAATCCGATGATGAATAAAATACTCACTGTTTTTACGTTTTTGCTACTCACTTTTCACCTTTTCGCCCAGGACAAAATGCGGGTAGAACGGGGTGATGCTGTCGATAAATCCAAACCGGTCTGGAACGTCTTTGTAGACCAGGACAACCAAAAATGGGTCGGAAATTCTGAAGGCCTCTTCAAGGTGCTCTCCATTAATAACGCAGTCAAGGAGCCTTTACGTGCCGACGAATGGGCTTTATTACAATATCGTAGTGGCAACGCCGACCTCCGGGTTTCTAAATCGGCCCTCAAAAAATTTATTCCGGATCTGTCCGATGTGAATACCGCTCATCTCGATAAAAATAAACAACATCTGTGGATCGGTACTACCGAAACGGGACTCTACCAATTCAGTCTTTCTCCGCTACAATTAATCAAACATTTTACCAGCGATAACTCCGAACTGGAATTAAATTTTATCAACTTTATCGAAATTGAGCCTTCCGGACGGATGTGGATCGGAACACCCGAAGGGGTCGTATGGGGGCGCAGCGGACGCTGGAATCTGGACGAAAAATATCTGGCATTTGTAGGCGTCGCATTTAACGGAACCAAAACTTATATCATTTCCGAAGAATGGCTCTGGGAAGTGACCGCCAAAAATAAATGGAAAGAAATTGAACTTGATCCCCGCCAGCACAAGGGACTTCTCATCGACGCAGAACTGGACAGCAAAAACCGACTCTGGCTGGCTTCCGAAATTATTACCCGGACGGATCCGGAAACCGGAACAATCGAACCCTTTGCTGCGCCCGAATATTATACCAGTGAATTTGCCGCTCAAGTAAAGGTAGATCAGGATGATGCGTTGTGGGTCGGGACTCGTGATAAAGGTTTGTTTCTCATTGAAAAAGAAAACGCCATCACCGTGAGTGCTTTGGTCGATAATCCAATTAGTTGTGGTGCTTTTGAATTTGACGGATCGCTGAAAGTAGTCGTCGAAGGGGGAAAACCTCCTTACTCGTACGCCTGGAATGATACCAAAATGAAAGGAGCAAATCCCGGAAGCCTCGGACCGGGTGAATATAAGGTGACCGTTACGGATAGCCAGGGTAAAAATAAATCTGCTTCTGCAACCATCAATGATCCGGCGGTAAAGCTGACCGTAAAACAAGATCGTCCGGAAAGTGGTATCGGCGCGGGCGATGCGGCGGCGACCGTTACCATCACCGGTGGCGTTCCCGATTACAAAATTGCCTGGGACAACCAGGAATCAAAGGCTACCGCGGAGAACCTGACCGGAGGTACGCACACGGTGACCGTCACCGACGACACGGGCTGTTCTAATACGGCGACCGTAGAGATTCAACAAAATATTGCGGATCTGGCCATTACAATTGAGGAAGCAACTTCTTTAAATTGCGCCAACTCCAGCGAAGCAGCTTTAACCGTTACAGTCGAAGGTGGGAAACCTCCTTATATTTTTGTGTGGAGTAATGACAAAGCAAAAGGGGAAGCTCCTACGAATTTATCCGCAGGTAATTATGAACTTACCGTGAGTGATGCCAGTGGAAAATCCAGCGTAGGAAAATATGTGGTCAAAGCTCCCGAAACATTAATGGTCACCGTTGCTGTAGATGCACCTGCAAGTACGGGCAACGCGGATGGAAAAGCGACTGTTAAAGCAAAAGGAGGAACACCGCCGTACACCTACGAATGGGACAATCAGGAAAAATCGGTTACTGCCAGTAAATTAAATGCCGGAGATCACCAGGTAATTGTTACGGATGCGAACGGTTGTAACACAACTGCTGGATTTAATCTGGATGAAAATATTCTGGCACTCAAAGTAGATGTAGAAGTATTGACGGAATTAAAATGTGCTGACACAAAAGACGGTGTTTTAAAAGTCAATGTGAATGGTGGAAAACCGCCGTATAATTATAGCTGGAGTGATAACAATTTATCCGGAGAAAATCCCAGGGAGTTATCTGCTGGGAAATATACCGTCAAGGTTACGGATGCCAGTGGTAAGTCGAGCGAAGCTTCCGCAGAAATCAAAAGCCCGAAAGTACTGACCGGAGAAGTCAAAGTCACCGCTTCCGCCAATCTCGGAAAAAGTGATGGAAAAGCGAAAGTGAGCGTCAAGGGCGGAACCGGAAAATATAAATATCAGTGGAGTAGTGGTGAAACCAAAGATTCGGCCAAAGGCTTAGGGGCAGGTGCTCAAAATGTAATTGTTACCGATGAAAATGGCTGTAGTGTGAAATTTGATTTTGAGATCACCGAAGATATTTTACCGATGAACGTGACGGCTGAGGCAACTAAGGAGATTAATTGTTATGGTGAAAAGACGGGCGCACTGGCAGTGGCCGTCAACGGTGGAAAACCACCTTATAGTTACCAGTGGAAAGGAACGGACGCCACCACGGAAAAAGCGGAAAATCTGGCTGTCGGAAAATACGAAGTAGTGGTTACGGACGCAGAGGGAACCGCCGCCACAGTGACCATCGAACTGGAAGGTCCGGAGGCGATTGAAGTTACCGCCACGGTTGCTCAGAATGCTTCGGTGAATCAGAAAGACGGAAAAGCGAAAACGAAAGTAAAGGGCGGCAAAGGTCCTTACACTTATTCTTGGGATAATGGCGAAAAATCAGACACCGCCGAAAAACTTGGCCTGGGAACACATACGGTGGATATCAAAGACAGCAATGGTTGTACGGGGACGGCGAGTATTGAGATCACCGAAGATATTTTACCGATGAGTGTGACGGCTGAGGCAACTAAGGAAATTAATTGTTATGGTGAAAAAACGGGTGCACTGGCAGTGGCCGTAAATGGCGGAAAACCACCTTATAGTTACCAGTGGAAAGGAACGGACGCCACCACGGGAAAAGCGGAAAATCTGGCTGCCGGAAAATATGAAATAGTGGTTACGGACGCCGAAGGAACCGCCGCTACGGCGACCGTCGAACTGGAAGGCCCATCTGAAATAAAAGTAGCTGCAGCGGTGGTTCAGCCTGCTACTGCCAACAATAAGGACGGTAAAGCCAAAGTAACGGTTAGTGGTGGAAAAGGCCCATATACCTATAGTTGGGATTCCGGAGAAAAATCGGAATCTGCCGAAAAACTTGGATTGGGAAGTCATCAGATAGAAATTAAAGACAGCAACGGTTGTACGGCTACGGCGAGTGTAGACGTTACCGAAAATATTTTGCCACTGGCCGTTTCGGTAAAAGTGGATCAGGAAATTGATTGTCATGGAAATAACTCAGGAAGTGTAACCGCCGAAGTGACCGGAGGAAAATCACCTTTTAAATACAACTGGAGTAATGGACAAACGGGCGCTGCCGTCGCAAAATTGGGAGCCGGTGATTATACGGTAGAAATAGAAGATGCCAGTGGACTGAAACAAACGGCAACCGTTAGTTTGAAGCAACCGGAACCGCTGGGAATTGAATTGAAGAAAACACCCGCTTCGTCGGAAGTTTCCAGTGATGGAAAAGCGATGGCAACGGCAGTGGGTGGTTCCGGCAATTATCAGTTTACGTGGAGTACGGGCGTGACTGCTCCGGCCATTGATAAACTCGCAGCGGGTAGTTACGAGGTATCGGTTAAAGACGAGAATGGTTGTGTAGCAGATTTGAAATTTGATTTAAAAAACAAACAAATTCCGGAATTGACGGCGGCTACTTTACAGAAAGGACAAACGATGCGACTGGAAAAATTATATTTCAAAGCGGATAGTTCCAGCATCGAGCCTAGTTCTCTTCCGACCATGGACGAGTTGTTTGATTTCCTTAAGGAAAACGGATCGGTAGCCATCGAAATCGGAGGGCATACCAATAACATTCCTCCGCACGAATTTTGTGATCGTTTGTCAGAAGAACGTGCCAAGGCGGTAGCTGATTACCTGATTGGTAAAGGGATTGACCCCCGTCGGGTACTCTATAAAGGCTATGGAAAACGGAAACCTAAATTTACCAACAAAACCAAAGATGGACGGAGGAAAAATCAACGGGTAGAAGTCAAGGTATTGTCGATTTAGCGGGATTGTTTTTTATTATAAAAAAATTAGCACTGCAACAGGGCCACAAAGAATAATCTTTGTGGCCCTGTTGCATCTTTGATAATATAGTTAGCCTTGGCAAATTTTTAAAAGTACAGGCATCATCGTAGATTACGGTAAGCGCGGTATTCGGTCTGATCCCAGCGGGATCAAATTACGTTATCCTTGGCAGGTTTAAGAATACAGGTATCGTCGTAGATTACGGTAAGCGCGGTATTTGATCTGATCCCAGCGGGATCAAATTATGTTAGCCCGGATTCACAGCCCGCGTCCGATCGATCCCAGCGGGATCGCATTATTTTTTGAAGTGCAGATTTAATCAATAAGAATTCTCCGAGGCTCTGCCTCGGATGCACAGGTTAGCAGTACTGATTAACTAATTTACCGATTAACTGTGTTTAGCCTTGAGCGATGCCCCGACAGCTTGCCTCGGGGAGCTTCATTCCTGCTCACATAGACACGTCATAAAATCCAAAATGATGATCAGCCGAAAACGAATCTTCCAATTCTTACCAAAAAAAGAATAACGCTTCCCCCAATTTTTCCTACATTTACAACTCACCATAAATGTAGCATATTCATGAAAACCAGGATTCTTTTTCTACTGCTGACGATCATCTTATCATCAACTTTCGAGACCAACGCGCAGACACCCGACACCTCCGTTTACAGTGCGCTCGAATACCGGCTCATCGGACCCTTTCGTGGCGGACGCAGCGCCGCCGTTACGGGCGTACCCGGACAACCCGACCTTTTCTACATGGGAAGTACCGGCGGTGGCGTCTGGCGGACAACCAATGGCGGAAAAGAATGGGAAAATATTTCTGATGGATTTTTTGGCGGAAGTATTGGTGCGGTCGAAGTCTCAAAAAGTGATCCGAATGTGATCTACGTCGGTGGGGGAGAGAAGACGTTGCGGGGAAATGTTTCGTCGGGATATGGGATTTGGAAAACCGTGGATGCCGGTAAAACCTGGCAGTCAATGGGATTGAAAAACAGTCGTCACGTACCACGGATTCGCGTCCATCCCACCAATGCTGATATCGTCTACGCGGGTGTCCTCGGAGACATCTATAAATCTTCGAACGAACGGGGTGTTTACAAAAGTACGGACGGTGGCAAGACCTGGCGAAAAACTTTATTCAGCAACGCTGACGCCGGAGTGGTAGACCTGATCATCGATCCAAATAATTACCGGGTGTTGTACGCAACTACCTGGAATGCCCGCCGGACGCCTTACAGTTTTAGTTCGGGCGGAGAAGGATCTGCCCTATGGAAGAGTACTGATGAAGGAGAAACCTGGAAGGAAATTTCTAAAAATGAGGGTTTTGCAAAAGGGACTTTGGGAATTATGGGAATTACCGTTTCTCCCGTTAACAGCAATCGATTGTATGCCATGGTAGAAAATGAAAAAGCGGGTGGCCTTTATACTTCCACAGATGGAGGCAGTAAATGGAAAAAGGTAAACGATGAACGAAAATTACGACAGCGGGCCTGGTATTACACCCGTCTGTACGCAGACACCAAAAATGAAAACACGGTGTATGTTTTGAATGTAAGATATCATAAATCCACCAACGGCGGTAAATCATTTAGTACCTACAACGCACCACACGGAGACCACCACGACCTGTGGATTGCCCCCGAAGATCCCAACCGGATGATCATTGGTGACGATGGCGGAGCGCAGGTTACCTACGATGGTGGACGGAGCTGGAGTACGTATTACAATCAACCAACGGCCCAGTTTTACCGGGTGACTACCGACAATGCTTTTCCTTACCGGATCTACGTAGCACAACAGGATAACAGTACACTTCGGATTCGGCACCGGAGCGAAGGGGGCAGTATTTCCGAGTCGGACTGGGAAAGAACTGCCGGAGGAGAAAGTGCGCACATTGCCGTGGACCCGGAAAATGATGAGATCGTTTACGGAGGCAGTTATGACGGTTTTTTAACCAGAAAAAATCACGAAAAAAATACCACCCGTTCCATTTCAGTCTGGCCCGATAATCCGATGGGGCACGGCGTAGAAGATATGAAATACCGGTTTCAGTGGAATTTTCCCATTATTTTCAGCAAGCATAACCCGGACCGTTTATATACTTTTTCACAACATGTACACGTCAGTGAAAATGAAGGCCAGTCCTGGCAGGTAATCAGTCCCGATCTGACCAGAAATGATTCTTTAAAAATGAAATCTTCCGGTGGGCCGATTACCCAGGATAATACTTCCGTAGAATATTATTGTACTATTTTTGCGGCGGCGGAATCTCCGCTCAAGGAAGGTCTTTTGTGGGTAGGAAGCGACGACGGCCTGATTCATCTGAGCCGGGATGGCGGCGCCAACTGGGAAAATGTAACACCGCAGGGTATGCCGGAATGGATGATGATTAACAGTATCGAACCGGGTTATTACGACGAAGGTACCGTCTACGTGGCGGGTACCCGTTACAAATCCGGTGATTTCAAACCATATATTTACCGAACCACGGATTACGGTAAAACCTGGAAAAAAATGACCGATGGAATTCCGGCGAATCATTTTACCAGAGTCGTACGGGAAGATCCGCAGCACGAAGGTATCCTTTACGCCGGAACGGAAACGGGCATGTATATCAGTTTTGATCAGGGAAATAACTGGCGGTCTTTTCAGTTAAATTTACCGATTGTACCAATAACCGATTTGACGATTAAAAATAATAACCTGATTGTCGCTACGCAGGGCAGGAGTATCTGGATGATTGATGATTTAAGTTTATTGCATCAGTCCACTTCCGTGAAAAAAAATACCAACTATCTTTTTAAACCGAAAGATGCGTACCGGATGGGCGGAGGTGCCCGGTCTCAAAAAAGTCTGACGGAAGGAGCCAATCATCCCGGAGGGGTAATGACTTATTTTAATATCAAAGATTTTGATCCGAAAAAAGATACGATTGCTTTAACGTATCTCAATCCGGCGGGAGATACCCTTCAGATGTTTAGCACGTTTGCAAAAGAAAAAAAGGATTCTCTGGCGATCAAAAAAGGAGGAAATCTATTTGCCTGGAATACCCGGATTGACGGGGCGGAATCGCTGAAGGGAATGATCCTCTGGTGGGCAAATTTAAACGGTCCGAAAGCCGTTCCCGGAGATTATAAAGTAACGTTGAATGTCAATGGCCAGCAGCAGACACAGCCGTTTAAAATTCTTCCGAATCCGAACGCCGAAGCGACGGTGGCGGACATGCAAAAACAATATGATTTTATTTCGGATATTAATAAAACGGTCGATCGGGCGCATCAGAGTATTAAGAAAATAAGAAAAATTAACAGGCAGCTAAAAACTTTTGAAAATCAGTATAAAGAAGATGAGCGGACGGCGGAATTGCGGGAAAAAGCAAAGGAAATGCGGGAATCTTTTGGTAATATTGAAAAAGAATTATACCAGACAAAAAACCGGTCGGGACAGGATCCCCTTAATTTTCCCATTCGATTGACTAATAAATTGGGTCATCTCAACAGCCTGGTAGGAATGGGAGATTTCGCCCCGACGGATCAGGATGTAGCGGTAAAAGAAGCACTTTCTGCGGCAATTAAAAAACAACTTACCGCTTTTGACAAAATGCTGGACGACGAAGTTGCTCAGTTTAACAAAGCGTTTAATCAATTGCAATTAGAATACTTGTTTGTAGACTAAAAAATAGCAGGCCAGGAATCTAAATGATTTCGGGCCTGCTAAAATATAATCATCAACAATTAATTATTTGTTTTGCGAACTAAAGTAGTGTTCTTTCTCGCCATTTTGATGCCTGCGGCTTTCTCTGGCACGGTCGAGTGGGGCCAATAGCTAACCGCCAATAACCAATAGCTTAGTACTTTTTTTCAATGTATTTGCCTTGACTTCAAGAATTAACTTTGATGCGTATCGGTTATTACTCGAAACCTGCTATTCAATCACCACCATCTTTTTGGTCGCTTCAAATTTTCCACTCCGCAAGTGATAGAATAGAACACCACCGGCATTCAGTTCACTTTTATCCAGCACAAATTCCTGGTAACCCGCCTCGTAATACGCTTCGTGTTCGGCCAGTATTTTGCCGTTGATATCTGTGATTTCAATACTTGCATTTCCTGCCTTTGGCAGAATAAAAGGAATCACCGTTTGCTGCCGGAATGGGTTTGGCTGATTTTGTAAAAGTGCAAATTCAGTATTCGTACGAGGAGTGATTAAATCACCTTCATATTCGAGTTGCAGCTTTTGAGTTGCCAGATCTGCGGTGTACGATTCTGCGTTTAACAGCGCATCATTAAATGCCAGTACACTACTTAATCTGACGTTTGTTTTTGCCCGGAAACTTAGTGTAAATACTTCTGCCCGGTTAGCGAGCGTCATGGGATGAACACTATGCCAGCTAACGGAAAGTAATCCATTTTCTAATTGTGTAAAACCAATATTTTGTTCGCTGAAAGCAGGCAACGTAGCAGATAGTTCACGGTCAAATTCGGGCGCAATTGCCAGCGGATTATAATCAATGGTAAACTGAAATCCTTTTACATCAATAAAGTTACCCGCTGAGAAAGAGAGCTGGTAGCGTTCACCCGCTTCTAGCATTTGATCCTCCACCGTCAGGACCAGTGGATCTTCATCACGGGTATCTCCCGCTTGCAGACTATTACCAGTCGCATTACCATTGAGATCCCCGACTTTGATAGCCATAAAATCATTCACCATTTCGTTGGTACTCAAATCGTGGATAAACCGGCTTTCGGGAAACGAACTGGAAAACGGATTCGTTGGATCAGGGAAACTGAATTCATTGTCTACAAAACGCCAGGAAGTATTGTTTTCGAATTCCTCGTCGATCACCAAAATGGCCCGTCTCAACGCAATCATATCCAGCGCACTGACCGCACCGTCATTATTAATATCTGCCGCAATGAGCTGATAAGGAGAATCCAGGGTATTGATTTCAAGCAGGTGTTCACCGAGTAAAATCAAATCCAGCGTTGAGATCCCATTCAGTAAATGCTGGTTATGATAAGGAATAATTTCGTAGTCTTCGTACATTTCCAAGTCGGGCATAAAGTAAGATCCACCGTAAGCAGATGCTACCCGCTGGCTGATTACCGGGCCGGCTATTTCGACGACCACGTCATCAACGCCATTGTCAGACTGGTCGGTCAGTTGTCCAGCCACGGTGGCCATCTGAACCGTTGGACAATCAACGTTGGTGAGCCGTAAAATCACCCCGCAAGGAAACGGAGATTGATTTCCATAAATATCACTCAGGAAAATTCTGACCAGCGTATCCCGGGTACTTTGTCCGTTGAGGGATGCGCAATTCAAGACAATAGAGTCCGGACTGGTGCCTTCAAATGTAGCCGGCAGGGTCGCAGAGCAATCATCTTTGGCGGCTACTAAAAAGTCAGGTGCAAAAGTTACATCCTGTCCGGCAACAATATCAATAAAAACCGGACTTCCCTGACATTGATAAAACGGGGAAGTTACATCAACTACTTCTACCAAAAAGGTATCCGTTGCTATATTGCCGCACGCATCTTCCGCAAAAAAGACAACCGTATTGACACCCGTATCAAAGTTCCGGTCGATTGTTGGTCCGGTGAGATCAATGATGAATCCATCCTCCTGAATGATCCGGCTTCGGTAACTAACCAATTCACAATTGTCAACTGCTTCGGTGCTGAACATAAATGGTTCTCCGCAGATTAACGGCTGTGGGAATGGTTCTCTGTCTATTGCAGACGTATCTCTTTGTAATATGGTAAACTCCGGAGGAGTAGTATCATTAACTATTATTTCTACAAAAAATGTATCTACCGTTTCATTACCACAGGCATCCGTCGCCACAAATCCTACCCGCTCGGTATATCCGGAAGCACAAGTAAAAGAGATAGTGTCAATGCTTACCAACCGTACCTGGTCAATAAACCGGCAAGCGTCCATCGCGGTAGGAGGCGTAATATCCATCGGATCGATGGGACATTGTACCATGGTATCCAGAGAACCCGGCAGATCCACAAAAACGGGAGGTACCAAATCGTTAATCAGAATTTGTCGGGTAATAATCGTATCATTTCCACAAACATCCGTCAGTCTGAATGATTGAAACAATGTATCCAGACATTGTAACGGACGGAATGAATCATCATCTGTTAATAATTCTGAAATGACCATATCGCCGCAGTTGTCTACTCCCGGAGCAAAATTAAAAATATCGTCAGGAATGGACGCCGAGCAGTCATAAACTTCTGCCGGTGTCTGGTCGGTCATTACGGGAGGAACATTGTCATTGATAATAATTGTTTGAGTGATATTGGTCGTATGGCCACACTGATCAGATACTTGATAAGTTCTCAAAAAAGAACCATTGCACCGGTCCGGAGTTTCATCATTTAAAAAAGTCACAGTGACCGTCTCTCCGCAATTATCCCGTGGATTCATAACGAGGCTGATGTCAGGATCAGGTATCTGGTCAGTGCAAGTGTATGGTCCTAAATCTGCCAGTGGATCTGCGGTGGGGAAACTGGTATCTTCAATTAAAATATTTTGGGTAATCTGTCTGCTGTTTCCACAAACATCTGATATTTCATACGTCCGTACTACGGTCCCCATACAAACAGGCGCTTCCGTATCACTGACAAACCGGACGCTGACCAACCCAGTACAATTATCGGTAAGATTGGTCACGCTATTATTATTTGGTGGAAAATCAGTAATACAATCAAATGGGCCCACGGTAGATTCGATGGTGGCCATAGGTGCTTCGTCGTCAAATACGGTAATGGTCACCACAAAGGGTTCGCTTACATTCATACAATCATCTGTGGCCAGGTAAGTAATCGTTCTGACAAATTGATGATCGCAGTTCATATCGGTAACTACATCAGATGCAATGGTTACCGTGGCATTATTACAATTGTCGATGGCTGTCGGAGGTACAATATTTATATTTTCTGCACAATCTGTGTTAATATCCAAGTCGCCAGACATCTGATCCCAGACCGGAGCAGTCTGATCATCTATTTGTATTTGCCTGGTGATCGTTGTGGTGTTGCCACAATTGTCCGTTAATACATAAAACCGATTAATGATTCCGCTGCATCCTGGATTTGTCAGTTCGCTGTCATCGACGGTGACCGTGACCGGGCCTACGCAGTTATCACTGATATTCGTCAAATCTGTGGCGGTGCCAGCGGGAATATCGTCAAAACATTCAATTCCCGTTAGCAATGCCGGTTGATCCGCGGTCGGTGGCACGTTATCATTTAGTAAAATATGCTGACTGATGCTGGCAGTATTTCCGCATTCGTCTGTGAGTTGATAGGTTCTGGTAAGTGTATTGTTACAATTGTCTCCGGTAGTTTGATTCAGAAAGGTAACCGTTACCGTACCGTTACAGTTATCTGACTCTCCGGTTACGTCGTTAATATTTGGCGCAGTGATGTCTTCTGCACAACTGAAAGGTCCGAGGTCCGGGAGAGGATCAGCCGTCGGAGGTGTTTCATCCAGAACAGTAATGATTTGCGTAAGATCACTGGAATTTCCGCAGCGATCCGTAATTCGGTAAGTACGAACGACGGTGTCCTGGCAGGTTTGAGGTATTTCTGTACCTACAATTTCAACCATTACGGGTGCATTACAATTATCGGTTACGTTGGTTACCGCAGCGATAGTCGCAGCCGGAATGTCCGCGATACAGGCAAACGGGCCGAGTGCAGGCAGCGGATCTGCCGTTGGGGCAATATCATCATTGACCGTGATTGTGTAAACAAAAGGATCAGACACATTACCACAAGAATCAGTCGCTACATAAGTTTCCGTACGGATAAAATTGTCAGGACAATTTCCCGGACTATCAACACGGCTTTGTAAAGTAACCGCGACTTCGTTATTACAGTTGTCGGTAGCAACTGGTGTAAAGGGAACGATTTCACCCGCACAACTATAACTGACTGAATTGTCTGCCGGATTAAATACGGGCGGCGTCACATCCTGTACGCTAATAATCTGTACGCCCGTCGTCAGGGAATTGTCGCAATCGTTCGCAATAGTAAAAGTTCGGCTGATCGTATATTGGCAATTTTCGGTACTGGTAAAAACAGCATCCTGAAAGCCAATAAAAAATACATTCGGACAGTCATCCGTCGCGGTGGGCTGCCCCGTAATATCCGTAGTCGCATCCGCCAGACATTCTATTTGTTCATCGTCCGGGAAGGTATAAACAGGATCTTCTCCGGTATTAAAAGTAATCGTTTGCTGACAAGTAGCAATGAGTCCATCCGTACCGGTAATGGTAAATGTTCTGACGACCGTTCCTGCATTACAGTTGTCGAGATTTTCCTGGTCGTCAACACTAATACTGGCAATTCCGCAGGCATCCATTGCGACGGGTACGCCCGTCACCGTGGTATCAGCGGGATATTCCGCGCAGGATAAAATGGTATCAGCGGGACAAAAAGTTATTGCCGGTGGCAAGTTATCCATTACGGTGATTTCTGTGGTACAAAAACTACAGTTCCCCGCTTCGTCGCAGACTTTAAATTCTGCCATTACCGGTGTGCCCAGATCATCACAAGTGAAGATGATACAATCTGAAAAAACCGGATTGTCAAGCCGGCGGATACAGAAAGAATCGAGCATAGTGGTACAGTTGTCACTGCTGCCGTCATCAAATAATTCGATGGCACAAAACTCGGTGCTGTCGTGATTCAATGATACGGTCCGGAATTCTTCGCAGGTTATGTTCGGTGGATCGTCGTCTTCTACGGTGACGGTCATCGTGCAGGTACTGCTATTGCCACAGTCATCCGTGGCCGTGTACGTTACGATATGTGATCCGAGTGGAACATTCGGAGTCGGTTCAAAATCATTACCAAATTCCCACGCTACGGAAAAACGAATACTATCCGCGGGAGAGCAGTCATCCGTGGCAGCAGGCAGTGGTAAGCTGACGGTCGCCGCACAAACGTCAAAATCCGTCCCAAAAATAGTATCTGCCGGACAACTGATATCCGGTCCGGTATTATCTGCTATTTTTATAAATTGAGTTGCCTCAGCAATGATATCCGATGAGCACCAACTGGCTACTTTCCATTCTCTGAATATCTTGAACGTACCCGCACAGACAGCAACCGTATCATCGGTAGCGTAGGCATGTAAACGGCAGGCATCCGCAATTGGCTGACCATTGAGCGTAGGACGTCCGGTGATATCCGGATCAGCATTGGGAGCACTACAGTCGAGCGTTGGTTCTTCAAAACCATCAAAATTGGGTGGGAAAATAATATCTGCCGCTGCGGGTTTGCGGATGCGTACCTGCTGTATACAGGTCGCCGTCATTCCCTGATTATCCGTTGCGGTATACAATCTAGTTACTAAAAATGTAAAATCTCCACTATTGCAGTTGAGTTGTTCCCGGAACTCGGTAAATGTGAGATCTGGCATTCCGCAATTATCACTGGCTGTGGCCATGGGAATTTCGTCGGTGCAGCTGATCGTATCGTTGACGCAGAATATTTGGGGTGGCATTTTATCCTCTACGAATGCAGTGGACCAGCAGGAGTTACCGGAGGCTTCGTCGGTTAATCTTATTTTCAGCGTCTGACCAATGTAGGCTCCGGTGATCACCGGCGAGCTGGGAATGATCACGTCGTTAGCATCCAATACCTGAACGGTTAATGGTCCGTCGCAATTGGAAGGCGTGGTCATAAGCACACTGGTAGGCGTCATGGTCGCCGTACAATTACTGTTGAGTGAAAGATTGAAACTTCCGACACAGGTAAAGTCACACTGAGCCGAAAGAATCCCGACGTGGAAGATGATTGAAAGCAGCAGTAAACCTGCCTTGATGGTATTCAGGTCATGTACTTGTTTCATAAGAAATAATTTAAAAAAGTTAAGATAGAAAATCTGCCTGAGTTTGGTAAGACGGATTACGTCACCACTACTAGCCTGTAACTTTTTTAATTTGATAAGTGTAGAGAAGAAAAAAACGAATCTGGTTAGATCAACCAGAAAGCAACATTGTTTATTTTTTATATATTAAAATAATCAAATATATTGCCAGAATAGATATTAATATATTTTTTAACATATTTTTAGAGGAATGAGCAGGGGAAGTTTTAGATTATGGCAGGTGTTCCATGACAAAAAAAAGGTGCTTTCGAATCAATCGAAAGCACCTTCATATAATGTTTTGTTTTGCCACGAAAACACAAAGAACACAAAGTTTTTCTTCGTGTTCTTCGTGACGTTTATTTTGACAACGAAATTTTGCGGGTAATCTGTGCTTTATCAGCCTGAATATTCAGGTAATAAATACCCTGTGGCTGGTTGCTGAGATCTATGGACTGAAGGTCTCCCGCTGCAATATTTACAGGTCGGTCAAAAACAATTTGTCCGAGTGTATTATAAACCTGCACACGGCTGATATCATCGCTTGCCAGTTGATTATTGATGTTGATTATTCCGTTGGTTGGATTTGGAAATACTTTTACACCATTGTCTAATTCTACGTCATCAACAGATACGAAGAAAGGATTTTCCAAAACAGTTCGAATCATTACATCCGTAGATTCATTACTTCGATATTGTGCGAAAGCACCACCTACGAGTTCAAAAGACTGACGGGAAAAAGGCCCGACCTCTTCGGTACCAATAGCCAGCGCGTTTCCTTCCATTACCCAGGTGACATAAACGCCACCGGAAGTAATTGTAAGGGGAGCCGCCAACTCTTTAACAACCCATTCTCCGGCCGGATTATAGGTTCCTGCGTTTACGGTTTCCAGACCGATTAAGGATCCCGGACTTCCGTTTGTCCCATCATCATCGTAAATCTGAATACTAAACGCATCATCCATATTAGCGGCGTCTCCTAATACAAACATTTCTACCGACGTAATGGTAGCAGGGTAGAAAGGAGGGTCAATATAAACAGCCATTCCGCTGTCGCCACCTCCGCCGTTCCACGAAATCTGGCCACCAGGTGTTTCACTTCTGACGTAAGACATGACGATTCCATCTTCTGATGAAATATCCAATACGGAAAATTCAGAAGTATTTATGTTATTATCTGATACCAAATCTCCCGACAAACCAATTTGTGCGTTGAAAGAATAATTACCAGGAGTATTATCAACGCCAGCGGGGTTTAGAGGAGGTAAAACAAATTCAACTGTTTCACCAGCTGGAATGATCGTATCTATTTCACCACCCTGAATATAGTTAACACCCGTATTAGAGTTGATCCGGGCTAATAAACTGATGGATTCGGAGATCTCTACGTTCCCAGTATTGGTTAGGCCGGCTACGGTTGGAACTTCATCACCGGGCAGATAAAACTTACCCAGGTTATCAGGAGTTGAATTCCAGGCTGCAGAAATATCCGTAATTTCGAAAGTAGACATAGATGGATATTCAAAACGGATAGCGGTATTATTTTCAGGAATCATTTCTACGGCTACTTCCAGACCGATTGTACCGGTCGTATTTTCGATACCGATAACTGTTTCCGTAAGGCAACCAGCGTTTGGATTGTAAACGCCTGATTCTACGTCGAGATAATTGAAGGTGATAGAATTGTCGTTGCTATCCAGAATAACCTGAAAGGTATTACTGCCTGTAAATTCAGGATCAGCAGCCATCCAGAAAGGTACATTGATGTAGGAAACGATAAATCTTCCGGCTCCGTCGTTCAGGTAGAAAAGCTGAGCGGGATTGGTAGACATGGCAAAGTTCAAATCCGCCATCAATGGAGCAAGAATATTATTTCCTCCTCCTGCGGCTGGCATATTCGGAAAACACCAGGCGATATTTGAGACGTTACTAAAAGAAAGCCATCCGTTAGAACCCATTTTAATCCGGTCAAATGTCAACCAGTAGTACTGAAAATCAAATCCTATATCTACCAGCGGGGCAGAGTTGTCATCCACCAGTCCGGTCACTTCGGTACCCGTGGCGGTAATATCGATCCATTCGAATGTAGGACCATCCGGATCGTCGGAAGTTTTCCAGGTGTATCCAAAATCATCCGGACCACCTGAAGTTTGCGCGTAAAGCGGTTGAAGCATAAAGCAGCCGCTGACCACTAGCCAAAAAAAACTTTTGTAAATTAAATTCATAATTAAAATTTTATTAAAAAATAGAAGATATGTGTCGTCCTGTTTTATTTTAATAATAACTTCCTGATCTTGTCTGGATGCAAATTTTCCTTTTCTAAAATAAAGAAATTATTACCTTGACCACTACGGGTCTAAAGGTAATTATTTCCTATCAAGCACAAAAAGAAATATGGAAAAAAAGCACCAAATGTTGTACTGTTGGCATAATTCGTATAACAGGATGAGAATAGATCTTTTTACCGGAGTGGTTTAAACGCCAGATTCCCTTTGCGTTATTTGCTAACTTATCCCGTATTTTGGGTTTGTTTAGAAAGTTATTTTTGGCAAAGTTTGTCAAAAGTGAATAAATAGTGTATATTTGCGCTCCAATATCGCGGAGTGGAGCAGTTGGTAGCTCGTCGGGCTCATAACCCGAAGGTCGTAGGTTCGAGTCCTGCCTCCGCTACTAGGCGAAAGCCTAAGTCCTTAACTATCAATTAGTTAAGGGCTTTTTTTATGTTTGGTGAACGTTTCGGTGAACGTTTGGAAAAATAGTTTGAAATTCTTTTTATTGCTTTGAAATTCTTGGTTATTTTTGGTGGGAATCTTGTCTGTGTTTGTTTTAATAAAATGATTGTAGACATCAATTTAATCTTTTACGCCTCACTAGATACTCAGTTGTCTTTAATAAGGGAAGGGTTATGTCTTTATCAATTTTAGAGTCTAGTTCTTTTAAATTTTTAAAATCAGAACGAGTTCCAAACGCTACAAGGCAATCACAGTAAAATTTAAAAACATCAATACTAGGATTATCCTTTAGAGCATTTATCAATATATTGAATAGACGTTCTTTTGGACAGCCCCTTTTTTCTAATCTTTTTAGCCAACTATCACTAACCAAATGCTTTTTTTCGTTTTGATTAATAAAATGATGGCACTCGTCCATTATATCTAGGTCTGTTGGGAAATGCAGGAATGATAATGATTTATTATCATAAGATGATCTGAATTCAGGGGATAAGAAAAACTGACTATATTCTGCTTCTGCTGGAAAGTGATTTATCAAATGGTAAGTATTCTTTTTTGCCCAGTCAAAAAAGCCTAGTTCAGACGCATTGTTTATGATCCTTGATAAACTGGAATATGGCATGTAATTTAAAAATGGAGTAAGCACCTCAAATTCAGAAAGCCCTAAGTTTTCTCTGTCAATAAGTTTATAAGCTCCCCAGCCTGTAGGCTCCTTAATTGAAAAATAGTTTAAAGGGAAATGTTTAAAAAATGGTTTTGGTTTACTGAATTTTTTGCACAAAGATTTAATATTACCTAGTAGTTCCTTGTTTTGATGTATTAGTGAGGCTGTAATTAAGTTAGAGCCAATAAAGGTTAGATTTTTATCAGAGCTTTTTTTATTGGTTAAACCTTGACCCTCTATGTAATTCTCTAAATAATCTTTCAAAATATCAATGTTTTCATCAACATCCAAACTAAATATTTCCCAAGACTTATTCAAAACCTCTAACGCATCTCTTTTTGGAATAAAGTAGCAGATTTCTAATACATCTAGGATTTCTCTTGTAGAGTTCATATGACGTAATAATTCATCTTTAACATCACTATCCCAGATCTTAGGTAGAATAATAATCCAGTAAGAATTCTTCTTCAGGAGCTCTTCAATTTGAGGTTTTACTTCTTGAGAAACAGTATTATCCTTTAAATCCAATCTTTTGAATAGAATATCAGAATATAGAGACCCACTATATCTTGGAAGTTTTTTTATTTCTGGTAAGTCCGTTTCATCCACATTCGTAATCCAACAACTTAAAGCATCTTTTCTGAAGGTTTCATCTAATTCTTTATTTGTGTACACATCATAAAAGACTCTCTTGCTCTTGATAAAATTTAATCCATCTTCTGAAAGATTATTTGATCTCACCCTTTGCCAGTAACTGGGATTAGAGATATATTTTTCCACCAACCAAGGAATGTCAAGTTTTGTCAATAGGTCTAAAGCTAAACACTTTTCTAAAAAACCTTTTTCAATCCATGATTCAATTTTTTTTATAGCAGGAACAGATAAATTTTTACAGTTGCGTCTTACGTTCTTTGCCACTGGTTCTCCACCATAAATTTTCTTTCCATCTCTCTCTTGAAATTCTGTATTTTCAAGCCAATAGTTAATTATAGTATCTAAATGACCTTTCTCATTCTCATCATTTTCATTGAAGCAATGAAGTAACGCCCATATAGTAGGGGCTAATAATTTTACCTTCTCTTTAGAATTTTTCCAACAAATGAAAATACTATTATAATATTCTGAATATTCTAACATACCTGCTGCTTGAATGATATATTCTCTCCATTTTTCTTCGAATTCTTCATGTTGCAGATAGATGTTTAAATCTTGCTTTAATTTACAATCAAAATATTTTTTGGAGTGCGTAATTATCCTTCTTAAATAAGGATTGCCTACCGTAAATGCAAAACCACCGAAACCTCTTGGCATACCTGTTAGGTAAGTTGCTAGTGCTAGAACATTACCATTTCTGAATCGAGCAATGTTTATGCTACGGGAATATCTTGGCATCTCTTCTGTTACTTGCACTAAATACTTAGAATCAATTGAGGATAAATGCCAGTAAATATCGTCCATGATTTTTTTAGAAATCTTATTATTTACGACAAATTCTTTTATCCAGGAAGTGATTATTTCAACTATTAAGTCTTGATAGGATTTCTCACATCCATCTAGGTATTTAAGAGATTCAAATAATGCTATGGGTACTCTGGAAGCAATTAGTTTAAGTTTTTCTTTTGATTGTTTTTGTCTACAAATATTCTGTCCTAATAATTCTGAGTAGTAGGGGTCAAGTAGGATATCTTCATTCCAAGAATCGTCTTGAAACAACTCTTCTATTTTTAGAATTAAAGTTAAATCTCTAATTCTATCATGTCTAAATAGTAAATTGTCTCGATTTGAAAATCGAATCAAAACTCCATCTTTAGCCAACTCTTTTATGATTTTTAAGTCTTCATTATTTTCTCCAAACCACGTGGTCAAATTAGTAAAGTTTGGTTGGATGTTTTTATTTTTTAGCATCTGAAAGGCTAGTTGTTTTAATCCTCTCAATATTTCTACTTTTAGAAATTTATCAGAATATCTTTCTTCAATTTTAGCTTCAACAAATTTCTCAATTATTTGACTCTTATTTGATAGTTGAAGTTTTTCAATATACGTAGAATACTCACAAAATCTACTAATTAAAAACGGATCAAACTCTAGATTTCTTGAAAGCTCTTCAACTTGGACATCCGTTACGGTGATATTATTTGTATGTGAAAAATAGGCCTTTATGTAGTTGTATGCCTCATCTTCTGAGTATCTTCCTAGTTCTACAATTTTATAAAAACTATCTTTACTTTGAAATTGATGATCCAAAAATTCGCTATATTTTGACCATATAGGACAGATAATTGAATAAGAAGTAGAGTTGTTTTGAGTTATTGATTTCTTATTCTTATTGCTCCAAGAAACGATTTTTATTAAAATTTCTTTTGGATTTTGAACTTTGTTTATATCGTCAATAACAATGTAGATTCTTTTTCCTTTTGTAGTCTCAAAGATATTGGATAGGTGAGATGTGAAAAGATTTGGGACGTAGATTTTCAACTGAGAAATAACAGCATGTTCTAATGATGAGGATTGTGAAACTATAGTAGGATTTAGTCTAAGGATAAAATTCTCTTTCTGTAATTGAGATGCTAGTAATTTATAACACACTATAGATTTACCATATCCTGATTCAGCTGAAAGAAAAATTAATGACTCTTTTTTTGATGATGTTTTTAATTCTTCTTCCACCGTTCTTTTGATAATACTCTTATTGGAAGAGAAGAATATTTCTTCGCGGTAACTTTCTAAACTTTTTTCTCCTATCCACATCAGTAATTCTGGGGAAAGATAGTTGGCATCTATTCCCAAGTATTTCTGTCTAATCCATTGCCCATAGGGATCATCTTCTAAGAAACTATGAATTTGTGAAAATTCAATTACTCCCTCATTTTTTAAATTTAATTTATCACATGTTATATATACCTTTTCTAATAATGAGGAACTGACTCTTTGATTTGTACAGATAACAATTTGAAAAATAGCATCTGGAAAATTATGGCGTAATTTTTCAGCTTTTTTTGATGTCTTAATTATATCTCCGTCTATAGACTTTTTTGTTTTTCTTTTTAATGTAGAAGTATCTTTTAACCATTTTGTTTCCAGGTCTTTTGCTTCTTGTGTCGTAAATTCAAAAAGAACAAAAGTTAATTTTCCATTTATTGTAGTTTTTAAGAAAGCATCTACAGGATCTTTAATTGTCTTCCCTTTTTCATTTAGTCCTGTTTGAATCAATTGTGATAATTCAGGATTTACCTTGCGAAGGTAAGCACAGGCTAGGACCTCAAGTTTTCCAGCATCTATTCCTAATAATTTGTCTGCGGTGGTCATGTTTTACTTCTTTTACAAAGAAAATAAGAATACTTCTGTAGGCTTCGTTGTTCTTTTATTTTTGTTACTTATCAAGCTGCTTCTATACGAGGACAGCTAGCCCGATGCTAAGTAGGTGAAAACATCGCTTTGATCTTTTATACAATCTACTATTTGCATTTTGGTTTATGGTGTCACAGCATATTAATTAAATACAATTTTTTTTATAAATTTTCTTGCCTCTTCTAATTCAGGGTCTAAAATCAGATCTTTATTTAATACTTCAATTACCCATTTTGGACCATGATTACTAACACTCTTACAAAAACTTTCCAATTCTCCAATTTCAACTATGAATAAACCTAATTGATTTAAGTTTTCTGTTAATTCTTTAAAGTCTTTTGTAGGTTGTCCATTAGGAATAAAATGCTTACCAACCTCTTTGGCACTTGACCAAGCAGAGATTTTTTTTAATAATGAATTTATTTTTTTTGCACTTTTGTTTGGAAATATTCGTTCGTTCGTTTCTTCTAATATTTCAGCTATCGCTTTTTTAATGTCAGAAGTTTCTAATTCTGGTCTTTTACTATCAATAGTTTGCTTGATTGATTTCCATTTATTTTTTATCAGATCCCAATCACCGCCTAGTTCTTTAATAATAGATTGTATTGGTTGAATATTGTTTAAGATATCAAAATCTACAATTACTTTTACTTTAACCTTAAGCTGTGATAATGCATTTACAATTTTAGGTACACGATGCTTTCCTCCACAATGAACAAACATGACATCAGGACTTGTCAATCCTTCATTTTCAACAATTGCATTGAGTATAGCTGAGTAAAATCTACAATCAGAATCACTTTCACATATAATTACCTCTGAATGAAAAACGCCATCGAGAATATTTGAATACCTTAAAATTGGGTCTATCCATATTTGGGATAAATCTTCTTTATTTAATTCACAGATTCGATTCGTAGACCCTTCTCTTTCAATTCTTATAACACGAACATTTTTATTGCCTGAATCTAAAATTCCTCGTAAAAAATCTCCACTATGAGTTGAAATAAACATCTGTCTATCTTGTGGTAAATCTTTTCCAATCATTCGACCCAACAATTTTGATTGAGGCGGATGTAAAAAAACATCAGGCTCATCTACTAGTAAAACAGAATAGTTCATAGCGAAAGAATTTAGCAAAACACCTACGAAGCTTTTCATCCCATCACCTTGAACATGCAGAAAAGGTAGTTTTTCTAGTCTTGTAACATAACTAATTGAAACTCTGTCTTCGTTATCTTTTATGGTAGGCTTAATTCCAACATGAATAGGAACATTATCTCCAGCGGATCTATTTACAACTAGGTCTTGACCAAAAGCTTGTTGGAAATAATTACAAAACTTCATTTCAAGTTCATCATCTCTTTGTAAAAAGTGAATTGGGTGAATATAGTTGCCGCCAATCAAAGAAGTTGACTTCGGAGGGTCGACCGACTTAAGCCTATCAATAGTATTAATATAGCCAACCATCAAATTCCTTAGTGGGCCAAGACCTTGGGATAATTTCCATCCTCTGGCTAGATCTTGTCTATTGGTTCTAATATAATATTTCGATGTTGTCTTGCCTGTATTTGGATTAAGTATTAGTTGATTTGTTGATTGATACTTATCAATCACATCAGATAAATTTCCTTCTTTTGATAGTTCTAATTCTTTTATAATTAATCTATCTTTACTTTCTCCAAAGACCAATGGATTGCTGTATGTGATACCATTTATTTCCTTAAGGCACAAACTTTTTCCTACATTATTTGGTCCAACAATTATTACTATATCATTTTTTTCAAATTGGATTTCAGTTCCATCTTGAAAGTTTAATTTTTTTACCCAAACTCTCGGTTCCATATTATTGTAAATTAAAATTTAGTGTGAAATTACTATTTTTCTCTACTCTTAAAGATTTATGGGAAATGGTTATTGAGAAGTCAATATTTTGAAGCATTATCTTTTTTTTCTTTTTTTCTTTTCTGGAACACCATCAGCTGGAGTCACTTCTGATACAATGTTAGCTTCAGGAAAATGTTCTTTCATCAAATGCCTTACAGTTTTTTTTGTCCTTCTACTTTCTTCAATTATTTCAGCAATTTTGTCTCCTGACATTGTTTTACCTTCTGGCATTTTAATCATAGTTCCAAAATGTACAGAAGCATCTTCTTCATTCTCTGCGACAGTAAGGTGTTCATCAATCTTTTCTAGCATCTCAGGATTTTCCAAAATGTCAGTCATCCCAGGTGCTTGAGAGTTTTGAAATAAAACATTCTCTTCTTTAAGTAATTCAATATTGAACAAATCTTCTTTTGAAAAAGGAATATGAAAGTCATTAAATCTTATAAACGGTAGTCCATCAACCAACATTTGTAGATGAAAATGAGGGAAATTTGCATTCTTCGAATTTTTGTGACCTTCAAGGTCAGATTTTCCATAGTTTAATGACCATTCAATATTCTTATACTTAATTGTTGTTTCAAGTAACTTTGATTCCGTTGTTTCACTTTTTAAGTCATTTATGTTTCTGAAAGGTTTTTCTATATGTGCTAACCACCTAAAATAGCTTTCTAATTTAAAAAAACCGATATCTTCTGACAAGTACTCTTTAAAATATTTTTTCTTAATACCTGAAGGTTTTAAAAACCAATGAAAACAAGTTTCATCAGGACTAAAATAATCCAATTTCATCCCACATAGTGAGCAACATCCTTTACTATATGCCTCTTGAAATTCGAGATATAATCTTTTATTTTCAGTCTCCTGTTCTCTATTTCCTTCTTGAATTTCTTCAGGAGTAAGATTGTTTATAAAGTTTTTTATATCTTCAAATTTATTCATGTTTAGTTCTATTTTTTTAATGAATGCTAACTGTTAATGATAAGAGGAAGAACGACGAAAAAGCTCTTACTACTTATTTACTGTTACATATAATTTATCAGTCAGAAAGGAAAATTATTAGTGCTGAAATGGAAATCTCCACTATATCTAAAAACTTTTTCTAGTTCGTCTTTCACTTTTTCTTTCACAATTTTACTAGTATTTAATATTCCACATATCGATTCGTCTTTTGTAACAAATATCCTAACTGATTTCTCAGATGATTCATGAATCACTAAGAACTTTTTCTTAACCTCATCTAAATCTAGAGAAAAAAGGCTAGCCCTTTCTAATAAACCTCTTATTCTATCATAGAAATCATATTTCAGGATATCTACTTTTTGAATATCGGTTATTGAATCTTTTACAAAATTGGATTTTTTATCTCCAAAGTAGCTACAATTATATTCATGTAATAAATTATATTTATTAAGCTGTTTTTCGGCAAAACCTGCATCAATAAATCTTACTTTAAAAAACTTTTCCTCACGATTTATGATGTATTGAGAAATTAATTGAAGGTGTTCAACTTTTTGTTCTGTTATGTCATCATCTTTCATGTGAAGTTGAATCAAATCTGAATCAACTATTGAAATTAGGTTAAATTGGTAAATTGAGTTGTATTCTTCTTTGGTTTTACGGACAGCCATTTCATATGATAATGCTTTCATTAGACCAGTGATTGAGCTAAATATTGCTTTATCATTTTGTGGATTTCCGGTACTTTTGTTCATTTCTTGAAATGCAAAAACATCGGAAGTTGGGAGTCCGAAAAAATCACTGTTAATGTGTTCTTGTAAAGAGTCATAATATGTCTTTGTGTCAAAAGTTGAATCAAATTGAGTTTTTAAAGCGCTATCGTCTGTCCACATGTGTAACGGCCACCAATTTGAATTTGGATCACCTTCATTTAAATCTCTAGATAGCATTACCCATGCATTCTTTTCACTTTTTTTACAACTTATAATTAATGTTGTATAAACATAGACATCATCTACAAGGTCAGCTTTGTAAGCAACAATATCTATTTCGCGTATTGTATGGTGAAGATCGTCTTCATAATATTTATTGTTGATTATTGCCCATCCTTCATTTTGTAACGAAGTAACGATTTGATGTTCAAGAATAAATCCCGTCTTCTTAATTCCTTCAACATAATTTGACATTTTCAAATTTTTTTTTGTTATTTTCTGTTTTGCTAAATTGACTAACAATAATATGGTTTTACGAAACTACATACAAAGACCACAATCACACACTGCAAAGCGCCGATCAAAAATAAAATAGTCTATTAAAGGAGTTCGATAAAGAAGGGAATTAAAGCAAGCTTTTGGTTCTCTTCACAGTATGTTGATTATTCCCTAAAATAGTAATTTAAAATTATTTATTATCTACTCTTTTATGAAGCGGGTAGAGATTGTACTAAGACGGTATCAAATGTTTATTAAACGGAATATTAAAGCTCAAATATTTTTAGTATTCTATTGTTAGATTTCCAAAGTGACCTTTACTAGACTAAATGGAGAGTCAAATACATTTCCCCATTTTTTAAAACCCATCTTATATCTGTTCACAACTTTTGTCGCATCTAATCACTGACATCATTTCCTAAAACTTCCCTCTCATTTGTTTTATTCAAAAAAAAACTTGACTGATAAAAGTAATAGAGCCATAACTGAATAAGATAAAAAGGACAATTGGATTTCCCACTCATTTAAGATCTTATTGCGTACTGTCATTCTTCTTTGGTACCTACCTATAATAAAACGACTCCATATAATAAATATATAAAGTCATGAAAACTATTAACATCAATTTGGAAAACTTATTGATTTTTTACACCTACCTTTTTATCTTTCATTAATCCCTCTAATTCTCCAAGCACACTCATATCCTCAATAGTAGAAGGTGGTTTAAATTGATTTCCGTCTGCGAGATGACGCATGATTTTTCTAAGGATTCTTCCGGATCGAGTTTTTGGTAATCGACTGGCGACCACTGCTCTTTTGAAAGAGGCAACTGGACCAATCTTATTTCTTACCATCTGAATCAATTCTTTTTCTAGATCTTCTTCGGTGATGGCTACACCAGATTTTAGGACGACAAATCCAACGGGAATTTGTCCTTTCAGTTCACAAGCAATTCCAACTACGGCACATTCCGCTACGGCTGAATGAGAGGCCAATACTTCTTCCATTTCTGCGGTTGAGAGTCGGTGACCCGCAACGTTTATTATATCATCGATTCTTCCAGTGATAAAAAAGTAGCCATCTTCATCTACGTATCCTCCATCACCTGAGAAATAATATCCCTCAAACTGAGAAAGGTAGGATTGCTTAAATCGTTCGGTATCCTTCCATAAATTAGGAAGACAGCCAGGAGGTAGTGGTAACTTTATAGCTACTGCTCCTTCTGTGTTGGGAGGAACCTGCTCACCGTCAGCATCTAAGATTTGAATATCAAAACCGAAGACGGGCTGTGAGGCGGAACCGGGTTTTGTTTTTTGTAAGTTTACGCCAGCCATAATTGCTGATATTGGAGAACCTGACTCGGTTTGCCACCAATGGTCAATTCTTTACGGCTAAACTGGCTATTCGGGTCGAACATTCCAGACCAACTCAAATATTAAACCCTACTGATTATACCTTGGACGCGCTTTGTGATCGCTACAAAATCCCTATGCACGATCGACATACGGCAGGAGGTGATGCGTTGCTGACGGCTATTTTATTTTTAAAATTAATTTCGAAATTAAAAAAGAGAGGGGTAGGGACGGTACGAGAATTATTTCGAAAACCGTCGATTATTTAGGTCTCATAAAAAATGGGTAGATAACTTTCGTTACCTACCCTTAATATAAACTGTTGATTTTATTATTAAAATTCTCTTCCTTTCAACATTCCGTGCCAATACATTCGCGGTAAGCCATATGCTTTTAAGGCATACATACTATAGCGCGGCTGACTCTGGTCAAATGGGAAAGACTCCATAGGTTCCTTATTGTAATCAAATTCAGCTAAAATTAAACTACCATATCCGGTTACTAACGGACAAGAAGTATAGCCATCATATTGCTTTGCAGGCGTTTTATGATTCAAGACGGCCATAACATTGGCTACGGTCACAGGACCCTGCTTTCTGATAGCTGCGCCAGTTTTGGAAGTAGGTAAATTACTACAATCGCCTAACGCAAAGACGTTGGGATACTTAACGTGTTGGGTTGTCAGTTTATCAACTTCTACCCATCCTGTGCTAGCCGCTAAAGGAGATTTTTTGATGAATTCTGGCGCACTCATAGGAGGCGTGACGTGAATCATATCATATTTTTCAACCGTTTCCTCACCTGTTTCCATGTGCTTGAAGGTTGCTTCTTTTTTAGCAGCGTCAATACCAATAAGGTCATGTTTCCAAACACGCTCGATACCATAATCATCACATACCTTAGTTTAAACAGCTTAAATACTTAAAATCAATAAATATACGATATTAAAATAATATGAATAACCCCTCTCTTTAAAATCCCTCCAGTGACTTTCCCCCTTCCCCAATCTCCAAAAGAAATCACCATTAACAAAAACCAAAACAGCCACAGAGACCAATCAACTAAACCTCCACGATACGCCCAAAGAGACCATTTAAAAGTACTACTCAAATCTGATACTAAGTGAAACCCGCGCCTCGATTCAGGTCCCAATTATGGTCGCCAGAGTAGTATAGGAGGGACCTGTTGTAGGATTGACGGCAGCGAATTGGTGACAACCCATATTGCGATAAAATACTGCAATTGCATTGCAATATTTTTGTTGGTATATTTACGGTAATGAAATTAACCATCCACATATTTACCATTTACATGCTTGCCTTGTCGCTGGTTCCCTGCGGTGACGGCGGTGGTGGTATTGTGGAAATTGTCAATCATTTTTTTTAGTGTTGAACATCAACACATCTCAGATCATGACCAGCATTCCAATGGTTGTGGTGATGATACCTGTTCTCCTTTTTGTGTCTGTAGTTGCTGTTCGATTTCTATAGATGTTCCTACCAATATTGCTTTCACAGATAAATATATCTTAATCGTTTCTCAAAAAAGTCCTTTCTATCCTTCCGGATACGATGCCTCTATTTGGCAACCACCGAGACGTAGGGTGTACAATCTGCTGACCATTTTATGCGGCACATTTTTTATTTCTTTTTAATAGTGCAAGTTTAGAAATTGTCGTGTTTTCCTTTTTCCATTCCTCGACTTGTGCCATCTTTATTTGTTGCATTGCCCGTTCTACCTCTTCCATTGTAGTTTGACTGGAGTACCCTGCTATCTTCAGTATGTCATCTGTTATTATTTTGACACCTTTATTTTTATACTTTCCAAATGTACTTTCAATAATATCTGAGCAACAAAATATTTGCATTGTTTGAGGTAAAACAAGCTGTTGTTTTACCAAATAGTTATTCATCTTTTCTACAAATTGCATCGGCTTGGCATTTAGTGATTCTCTACTTATATACGTTGCAATCTTTTCATCCCATTCCTTTAAACTATTTTCCTGTATCCCTTTTCCCTTAAAAATTAAACAGAATAAATCTATTAAATCATAACACTGTCGCATTGATTTTATTAACTCTTTATTTTGCTGTACAAATCCCAATTCCTTCTTAGCCTCCTGACCAATATCATCCCAATCATTTAGCATTCTTTCTGCCCATTTATGAATAACGAACATTTGATTAAACCGATTTTTACTCCTCAATTCTGGCGGAACTAGCAAAAAATGCTTTGATAATATCCATTTACGACGTAACAGATTCATTTTCGTGATAAATCGATTTGATGCTTCATCTTTTTTATATAATCCTTTACTCACATTCGCAATTTCATGTGTACAATCTGCTATCCACTTAATATTACAGTTTTTCATCGCTTTCTTGAGTTTGCTGCAATTATCAGAGATTCCATAAATAATTTCTAAACCATATTTCTCTCTCTTTGCTTTAATTTTTATAGCAATATCATCTGCACTCCACGCTGTTTGAACACCTAAATCTAATATTTTTACATCTTCCATTCTTAAAGGAACTATTGGGCTATAATTTTCTATTGGTATTACATAAAGTAATAGTAAACGCTCTCTTCCTATCTCCACACTTTCATCACTTATTAGAACATATTTGCCATTACTCAGCTCTTGAGACAATCGAAATAAACCAAATTTTAAACACCAATTTCTTATTGTCATATGGCTCAGATTCTCAAATTTTAATTTATATAACTGTCCTAGTTTCATTAAACTTTGACTAACTCCTCGTAGGCTGACATTGAAATTAATATGCATCAAAATCCCCATCCATATTAGCTCTAGAGGATAATTATAATTTTCCACTTTTGCTAGCTTGGAAGCCCTTTTGAAACTATAATAGTTCTCTCGCCATTTCATTGCTCTATTCTTCTGTCGCTTCAACTCTTGTTTTAGACGACGTACTTCATCTCCTCGCTCCATTGCTTTTTCCTTCCAGCTTTTCTTCGTATGTTTGGTTTGTGTTCTCATCTTTGTGTCTTGTCTGTTTAGCGATAACAAGATCACATTTTTGAGAACATTTTTATAATAAAACTGACGCAACTTTAACCCAGCAGATTGTACACCCTACTACCGAGACGTAGTTAAATCAATTTCGTGGGATACCTATGCCCACGCCTTTCAAAATTTTTGGTTTAACGAAATTTTTATCTCAACATGTTTGATAAGATTATCGCTTATTCGATTCGGAATAAGTTTGCAATTTCACTGCATTAGTTATCTCGGTAAATTTGTAGAAAAAAATAATGAGAACAGAAATTTATTTATTCCTCTTTTTACTGGTTTATTCCTGGCGCATCGGAATTGATGAAAACAACAAAACCGAACTGGTTACAAAGGGATTATTTTCCTTTTCAAGAAATCCCATTTTTCTTGGTATAATGATCGCTAATATTGGCCTACTTTTAGTCATTCCAAATGCCTTTACCTTACTGATCGTTTCACTTTCAACGATTAGCATCAATACCCAAATAAGATTGGAAGAAGAGTTT